>NZ_JBEGDB010000147.1:0-19204 GCF_043638955.1 Bradyrhizobium sp. 31Argb
ACGCAACCTCGGACCGGCCGACAGTCGGAGCTACATCCGTCAAGCGAAAGTAACATCCTCAGGTGAGGCAATACGGCAGCCGGATCGCGATCGACGATTTCGGCGCCGGTTACACCTCGTTCCGCAACCTGCGCAAGCTCGGCGTCGATATCGTCAAGATCGATGGCGCCTTCGTGCAGAACATCGCGCATTCCGCCGACGACCGCGCTTTCGTGCAGACACTACTCGACCTCGCGCGCCGGCTCGGCATCAAGACGGTCGCGGAATGGGTACAGGATGAAGCGTCCGCGGTGATGCTGCGCGAATGGGGCTGCGACTATATCCAGGGCCGCCTGATCGGATTGGCCTCGCCGACGCGGCCATGGCACACGGCGGATAAGACGATGCCGGCGGCCGGGTAGCTGGTCGTCCACCGCTGGCTGTCATTCCGGGGCGATGCGATAGCATCGAGCCCGGAATCCATTCAGCGGCTCGCGCAAGCGGCCCAATGGATTCCGGGTTCGCGCTGCGCGCGCCCCGGAATGACGAACTCAATGGCAGGTTCGGAAGAGCCTACTCTTCCTTCTTCGTCGTCGTCGTCTCGCGCGACATCCGCTCGAGGCGCTCCTGCATCTCCTTCATCTGGCGGCGCAGGTCGTCGATATTGGCGTCATCCGGCGCCGGCTCCGGCACTTTCTCGGGCTCGGGCGTTGCGGTTCCCGTGCGCGGCGGCACGAATGGCTTGAACATGGAGAAGGTCTGCTGGAACAGCTCCATGTTGCGCCGAACCTGTTCCTCGAGCGGGGCGAAGGGAGTTCCGCTCAGCGTGCTTGCGATCTGCTTGCGGAATTTCTCCTGCTCTTTCGTCAGCGTCTCGATCGACTGCTCGAGATATTTCGGCACCACCATTTGCATGCTGTCGCCGTAGAACCGGATCAACTGCCGCAGGAAAGTGGTCGGCAACAGATTCTGGCCGGCCTTGTTCTCCTGCTCGAAGATGATCTGCGCCAACACCGATCGGGTGATGTCGTCGCCGGTCTTGGCGTCGTAGACGAGGAAATCCTCGCCTTCCTTCACCATCGCGGCGAGATCCTCGAGCGTCACATAAGTGCTGGTTCCGGTATTATAGAGCCGCCGGTTGGCGTACTTCTTGATCGTGGTCGGGTGTTCTGATTTTGCCATGGGGGGCTCACACATCAACACCAGGAGGGAACCCTTTGCAGCATTGCTGCAGGGGTGATGCACACGCATCGCAGCAAAGGTAAGCATTTTCAAAGCCGCTCGGCAACGATTTGTGCGCCACGGTTAATTCCAAAGCATAGTTATTGCTCAGGAAAGCTCCAACAGGGTCAATTTAAGTGCGCCGCGGCAGGATTTGGCCGTCTGGCCGATTGACATGCCTCAAGGACGTTAACAGGATGAGGCCGAAAGATAGGCCCGCGTCCGGCCGCCCGCCCGCCGCCAAGCTACCCAGGCCAAACATCAAGCTCTAGGAGATGCCCATGTCAGACGATGTCGTCATCGTCAGCGCCGCCCGCACCCCGGTCGGCAGTTTCAACGGTGCGTTCGCCAACACTCCCGCCCATGACCTCGGCGCCATCGCCATCAAGGCGGCGCTGGAGCGCGCGGGCGTCGAGCCGGGCCGCGTGTCCGAAGTCATCATGGGTCAGATCCTGACCGCAGCCCAGGGCCAGAACCCGGCCCGCCAGGCCTCGATCGTCGCCGGCATCCCGGTGGAAAGCCCGGCCTGGGGCGTCAACCAGCTCTGCGGCTCGGGCCTGCGCTCGGTCGCGCTCGGCTACCAGGCGCTGGTCAATGGCGATTCCGAGATCGTCGTCGCCGGCGGCCAGGAATCCATGAGCATGGCCCCGCATGCGCAGTATCTCCGCGGTGGCGTCAAGATGGGCGGCGTCGAATTCGTCGACACCATGATCAAGGACGGCCTGTGGGACGCCTTCAACGGCTACCACATGGGCAACACGGCCGAGAACGTGGCGCGGCAATATCAGATCACCCGCGCCCAGCAGGACGAGTTCGCCGTCTCCTCGCAGCAGAAGGCCGAAGCCGCGCAGAAGGCCGGCCGGTTCAAGGATGAGATCGTCCCCGTCACCATCAAGACCCGCAAGGGCGACGTCGTGGTCGACACCGACGAATATCCGCGCCACGGCGCCACGCTCGACGCAATGGCCAAGCTCAAGCCCGCCTTCGAGAAGGACGGCACGGTGACCGCCGGCAGCGCGTCCGGCATCAATGACGGCGCCGCCGCCGTGGTGCTGATGACGGCGAAGCAGGCCGCCAAGGAAGGCAGGACGCCGCTCGCGCGCATCGTCTCCTGGGGCCAGGCCGGCGTCGACCCGAAGATCATGGGCACCGGCCCGATCCCGGCTTCGCGCAATGCGCTGAAGAAGGCCGGCTGGAGCATCGGCGATCTCGATCTGATCGAGGCCAACGAGGCGTTCGCGGCGCAGGCCTGCGCTGTCAACAAGGACCTCGGCTGGGATACGTCCAAGGTCAACGTCAACGGCGGCGCGATCGCGATCGGTCACCCGATCGGCGCGTCCGGCGCCCGCGTCCTTGTGACGCTGCTGCACGAGATGCAGAAGCGCGACGCCAAGAAGGGCCTCGCCACGCTGTGCATCGGCGGCGGCATGGGCATCGCGATGTGCGTTGCACGCGACTGAACAAGAGGCAACATGCCGGGTTGAATGATGAAAAGATCGTCTGTCAACCACAGTGCAAGCTGTTAAGAGAATGCCCGGCCTCGCGCCGGGCATTTTCGTTTTGGAATATCGATAGATTTCAAAAGACCGGCACAATGTCGGCTTAGAAAAAACGGCCAAGGAGGAGACGGACATGGCACGTGTTGCATTGGTAACGGGTGGGACGCGAGGTATCGGCGCTGCGATCAGCAAGGCGTTGAAGGCGGCGGGCTACAAGGTCGCGGCGACCTATGGCGGCAATGATGCCGCGGCGCAGAAGTTCAAGGAAGAAACCGGCATTCCCGTTTACAAATGGGACGTCGCCTCGTTCGATGCCTGCGCGGCCGGGGTCAAGCAGGTGGAGGCCGACATCGGCCCGGTCGACGTGCTTGTCAACAATGCCGGCATCACCCGCGACACCGCATTCCACAAGATGACGCTGCAGCAGTGGAACGAGGTGATCGACACCAATCTCGGCTCGCTCTTCAACATGACGCGCCAGGTGATCGAGGGCATGCGCGCCCGCAAGTTCGGCCGCATCGTCAACATCTCCTCGATCAACGGCCAGAAGGGCCAGTTCGGCCAGGTCAATTATTCCGCGGCCAAGGCCGGCGACATCGGCTTCACCAAGGCGCTCGCGCTTGAGAACGCCAAGGGCGGCATCACCGTGAACGTGATCGCGCCCGGCTACATCAACACCGAGATGGTGCAGGCGGTGCCGAAGGACGTCCTGGAGAAGAACGTGATTCCGCAGATCCCGGTCAACCGTCTCGGTGAGCCCGAGGAGATCGCGCGCGCGGTGCTGTTCCTCGCCGCCGACGACGCCGGCTTCATCACCGGCTCGACGCTCACCGTGAACGGCGGCCAGTATCACGCGTGATTCTCGCCGGCAGCGGCCTCGTCGCCGCGAAGGACATGTGGAAGAAAGTAGGGTGGGCAAAGCGTAGCGTGCCCACCATTGCGGGCGGAGTGCTGATGGTGGGCACGCTTCGCTTTGCCCACCCTACAACGCTACGAAACTAGCCAGGCTCCCAGCCCTTCGGCGCCAGTTCGAATTTCGCAAATTCAAACGCCGGCGCGACCGTGCATCCGACCAGGGTCCAATCGCCGGTGCACTCCGCCGCCTGCCATGCATGTGCCGGCACGACGGCCTGCGGGACTTCGCCGGCTGTGAGATCAGAGCCGAGCCGGATCTCGCGTTGTCCGTTCGCATCGGCGATCCGCAAGGTCAGCGCATCGCCTGCGTAATAGTGCCAGATCTCCACCGCATCGACGCGATGCCAATGCGATCGCTCGCCGCGCGCCAGCAGGAAATAGATCGCGGTCGAGCGCGATCGCCCGCTCGCATCCGTCGCGTCATCGCGAAACGTCTCGCGATAATGGCCGCCCTCGGGATGCGGCTTCAGCTCAAGCTGCGCGATGACCTCAGCGGCAGTCGGCTTTGGCATCAGGATTTATTCTTGCGTTCGCGCAATTCGCCGAACACCTTGGCGCCGTCGGCGCCCTTCATGTGCAGCTTGGCGGCCACCGCCGGCTCGTCGGCGCGCAGGAACACGTTGGCTTTCTTCTCCTCGCCAAGCAGCGTCGGGATCGTCGGCTTGTTCTCTGCGCGCAGCCGCGTCACTTCCTCGGCGCGGGCTTTCAGCGCGGGATTGTCTGATTCCACTGTCAGCGCGAACTTGACGTTTGCGGCGGTATATTCGTGGCCGCAATAGAGGCGGAAATCGTCCGGCAGCGCGCGCAGCTTCAGCAGCGAATCCCACATCATCGGATAGCTGCCCTCGAACACCCGGCCGCATCCGATCGAGAACAAGGTGTCGGCGGCAAACACCGCCTTCTCGCCGTCGAACACATAGGAGATGTGGTCGAGCGTATGGCCCGGCGTCTCCAGCACCCGGGCGAGCAGACTGCCGACCTTGATCACGTCGCCATTGGCGGCGCGCAGGTCGACATTGGCGATCGCCGTGCTCTTGTCGTGCGGCGCGACGACGCGGCAGCCATATTTCTGTTTCAGTTCGGCAACCCCGCCGACATGGTCATGATGATGATGGGTGATCAGGATGTCGGTCAGATTCCAGCCCTCGCGCTCCAGCGCCGCGATGATGGGGCCGGCTTCGGGCGCATCGATCGAGGCGGTGGCCCTGGTGGCGGGATCGTGGATCAGATAGCCGAAATTGTCGGTCAGGCAGGTGAAAAGACGGATTTCCGCAGTCATGGTATCTCCCGCGAACTGTTTGAGCACGATCTCCGCGCAAACGCTTCGCGTTTGTCGCGAGGGAAAACCGGTTTCCACTTTTCCGCATCATGCTCTACCACGCCCTATATGTGCGGGAAATATGGCGTCAACGCTCGCGCGACAATGCAATTTTCGGGAACACGGACGTGAGGGCGGCGTGTTAGGTTGGGTGTATGGACGTCATTGATCTCCGCGATTTCTATTCGCAGCGCCTGGGCATCGTGGCGCGCCAATTGATCAATCGCGGCATCCGCGAGCGATGGCCGGGGGCCGAGGGCCAGCGCGTGCTCGGGCTCGGCTATCCCACCCCCTATCTCGGTCTGTTCCGCGAGGATTGCGAGCGCTGCATCGCGTTCATGCCGGCGTCACAGGGGGTTCTGAAATGGCCGACGGGCCGGCCGGCGCTGGCGACCCTGGTCGACGAATTCTCGATGCCGCTCGCGGATGCCGCGGTCGACCGCGTGCTGCTCGTGCACGCGCTGGAGATGTCGGATGATCCGGAGCGGTTGCTGCGCGAGGTGTGGCGGGTGCTGGCGCCCTCCGGCCGGCTGATCGCGGTGATACCCAATCGCCGCGGCGTATGGACACGCACCGACACCACGCCGTTCGGCCACGGCCGGCCCTATTCGCGGGCGCAGATCACGCAATTGCTGCGGCAGACCTGGTTCACGCCGACGGCCTGGGGGGAGGCGCTGTTCGTGCCGCCGGTCGCGGGGAGCTGGTTTCTGCGCTGGGCGATGGCCTGGGAGCGTCTCGGTGCGACGCTGTCACTGCCGTTCGCGGGCGTTCATATCGTGGAAGCAACCAAGCAGGTCTATCGCGCGATCCCCGCGAACCGCGAACGCGCGCGGCTAATCCCGTCACTGCAGCCAGTGCTCGTGCCGTCATCGTCGCGCGGGTGATGCGGATTTGTAGGGTGGGCAAAGCGAAGCGTGCCCACCATTGCGAGCAGAGCGTTGATGGTGGGCACGCTGCGCTTTGCCCACCCTACTTTCTTGTCGCGGGCTAGCTACTCATTCCCTGTGTTGAAGTCTTCGCTCGGCGCGGGCTGCGCGGCGGCGTCGGGGCGCGGGCTGTGCGGGCGGCGGCGGCGGCGCGGGAAGCGCTCGCTACGTTCGCTGCGTTCTCCGCCGCCATTGCCTTCATGATTGCCATTGACTTGCGGCTGCGCGCCGCCGGTGATGAAGGAGGGCAGGCGGTCGACGCCGCCATTGTCAGCGATCATCGGCTGCGGCTGGTTCTGCGGCGGCGGTTGATACTGCGGCTGCGGACGATGTTCGCGCTCGCGATGCTCTCGCGGCTGCTGCTGCTCGCGCTGATAGGGCTGCTGACTGTTTTCGCGTGCATAGGGCGGTTGCGGCGCGAAGCCGGGCTCCTGCCCGAAGCTCGAATAGCTGTCGTCATCGTCGCCCTCATCGGTCGTCGACACATCGTTGTTGTCGACGCGGGGCGGCTGCTGCTGATTCTGCCGAAGCTGTTCCTGGGCCGCGGCGATGATGCGGAAGTAATGTTCGGCATGCTGATAGTAGTTCTCGGCGGCGACCGGATCGCCGGAAGAGCGTGCATCGCGCGCGAGCTGAACGTATTTTTCCGCAACGTGGGAAGCGGTGCCACGGATCTTGATGTCGGGTCCGTTCGATTCAAACACCCGCGTCAACGGGTTCTGACCGCGCCGGTTATTGTTGTTATTGTTGTTATTGTTATTCCGGTTACGCATCCGCTTGTTGTTTTGACCGTTTCTCATGTCTTGCCTTTTATTCCAGCCCTAAGTTACCAGCGTTGTAAGTTACCAGCGTTGAAATTGCCGTTGTGGTGGAGGTGCCCGTCCAGCCGGCGCGCGCCATCGCGCGCACCGAATCACGATGCCATCTGGATCAATGCCAAAGTTCGCCAACCATCGCGTTGAGCAAAGACGCGTTCCCCAACCGCCGGCCGGTCGGCCTGCGGATCAATTATTCAGCTTGCCACGCAAGCCCAGTTCTCTCACGTAAGTCTTCAAGCGCAATAACAGGCTTTCGTTCGCTTGGCGGTCGAGAGCAGCACAGCCCCGGCTATTGCGCTCACACAGACCTGCGTTTTGGAACCTTTGATCGGCGGGCTCTCGGAGAGAACCCTGGTCTTCACCCGTTAACGGCTACGGGGCCAAACCGATGTCATGACTGGAACGTAGTCGTTCCCGGGGGATATTCCAAGAGGTTTTTTTGCGTTCCAATAGGACTTTATCGCGGCAATTTGCGGCCCGCTACTGCCCGCGGGATGCCTGCCAGATCGGCCCTCGGCGGACCGGCCGGGACGAGCCCTGCGGCCGTCATCAAAGCTTCAATCGCCTGGCTCTGGCTGATGCCTGATTCGACAACCAGGGTGGCGCCAGGGGCGAGCAGACCGGCGGCCTGCGGGATCAGCACGCGATAGGCATCCAGTCCGTCGTCGCCGCCATCGAGCGCGGCAAGCGGGTCGTGTTCGCGCACCTCGACGGCGAGGTCGGCAATATCAGCGGATGGTATATAGGGCGGGTTCGACACGATCAGGTCGAAGCGGCCGGAGAGGCCCGATGCGTAGTCGCAGGCGATGAAGGTTGCGCGCTTCTCAATGCCTAACGCCAACGCATTGGCGCGCGCCGTCTCGAGCGCCTCCGTGCTGATGTCGGTGCCGTAGCCCGTGGCCGCAGGAAGCTCGGAGAGCAGCGCCAGCAGGATTGCACCAGTGCCGGTGCCGAGATCGGCGATCCGCAGCGGCTTTCCCAAAGCTCCGTCCGCGCGCAGGATCTGCAGCGCGAGTTCGACCACGGTCTCGGTGTCGGGCCGCGGCACCAATGTCGCGGCGGAGAGTTTTAGCGGCAGTCCCCAGAATTCCTTTTGCCCGAGGATGCGCGCGACCGGCTCGCCGGCGAGGCGACGGCGCGCGAACGCTTCCAGTTTTGCTGCTTCGTTCTCCGTCAGCGTCCGGTTCGCAGCCGTGATCATGCCGGTGAGATCGAGACGGAGCACGGCGCCGAGCAGCATGCGCGCATCGAGCTCGGCCGAATCGATCGCCGCCGATTTGAAGCGCGCCGCGAGCGCGCGTCGTGCTGTCTCGACAGATTGCCCGGCAAACTCACTCATCGCCCGTAGCCCGGATGGAGCGCAGCGCAATCCGGGATTCGTGCAGCCCGGCCCGCTGGCCCCGGATTACGCTGCGCTCCATCCGGGCTACGGGAGTCCTCACGCCGCAGCCCCCTGCGCGGCGAGTTGCGCCGCCTGATGTTCGGTGGTCAGCGCGTCGGTCAATTCGCCGAGCGCTTCGCCCGAGATCACCTGCGGCAATTTGTAGAGCGTCAGGTTGATGCGATGATCGGTGACGCGCCCTTGCGGAAAATTATAGGTGCGGATGCGCTCGCTGCGGTCGCCGGAGCCGACCTTCTCCTTGCGGTCGGCGGAGCGTGCTGCATCTACGCGCTGGCGCTCGGCATCGTAGATGCGCGAGCGCAGGATGTTCATCGCCGACGCCCGGTTCTTGTGCTGCGAGCGGCTGTCCTGCATCATCACCACGATGCCGGTCGGGATATGGGTGATGCGGATCGCCGATTCCGTCTTGTTGACGTGCTGGCCGCCCGCGCCCTGCGCCCGCATGGTCTCGATCCTTAAGTCCTCGTTCTTGATGTCGACGTCGACGTCCTCGACCTCCGGCAGCACGGCCACCGTGGCGGCGGAGGTGTGGATACGCCCCTGCGTCTCGGTATCGGGCACGCGCTGCACCCGATGCACGCCGGATTCGAATTTCAGTTTCGCGAAGGCGCCGCGGCCCTGCACCTCGGCGATGATTTCCTTGTAGCCGCCGACTGAGCCTTCGCTCGCCGAGATCACCTCGACCTTCCAGCCCTGCAGCGCGGCGAAGCGCTCATACATGCGGAACAGGTCGCCCGCGAACAGCGAAGCCTCGTCGCCGCCGGTGCCGGCGCGGATTTCCAGCACGACGTTGCGGTCGTCCATGGCGTCCTTCGGCAACAGCGCGATGCGGATATTCTGTTCGAGCTCGGCAAGCCGCGCATGCAGCGTCTCGAGCTCGGCCTCCGCCATGCCGCGCATGTCGGGCTCGGTGGCGGGATCGGCGATCAGGCTCTGGGTGTCGGCGAGCTCGGTCCGCGCAGCGCGATAGGCCTTCACTGCCTCGATCAGCGGATTGAGCTCGGCGAGCTCGCGGGTGATCTGGACATAGCGTTCCGAATTCACCTGGCCGAGCAGTTCGGCCTCGAGCGAGGCATGATGGGCGAGCAGGACATCGAGTTTGGCTTCGGGCAGCATGGGTGGTTCTCAAATAACGGAAAGGGCAGGGGGCGGCGTCGTCGAGGAGAGCGTCGCTACAAGGTGAGCCCTTCGGCTTCCGCAAATTCCGTCAGCTTCTCGCGGATCGACACGCTGCCGGCCGGCGCGTCCAGAAGCGGGTTGATCATCGCTTCGGCCTTTTGCGCGTCGAGCTCGATGATCATCGCCTTCACCGGACCGTGCGCGGTCGCCGACAGTGACAGCGAGCGGTAGCCAATCGCGATCAGCGCCAGCGCGCCGATCGGCTTCGATGCCATCTCGCCACACAGCGAGGCAACCTTCCTGCAGCCCTGCGCCCTGCGCACGATGTCGCGCAGCGCGCGCAGGATCGGCACGGACAGGGTGTCGAACCGTTCCGAGACCTTGGCGTTGCCGCGGTCGACCGCGAACAGGAACTGGAACAGGTCGTTCGACCCGACCGAGAGGAAGTCGACCCGCTTCAACAGCTCGTCGAGCTGGTAGAGCAGCGCCGGAACCTCGACCATGGTGCCGACATCGACGCGCTCGGGCAGCGAATGGCCGTGCTGGCGCAGATAAGTCAGTTCACGCTCGACAATGGCCTTGGCCTGATCGAACTCGGTAACGTCCGAGATCATCGGAAACATGATCTTCAGCGCGCGGCCGCCGGCGGCGCGAAGCAGCGCGCGGATCTGGCCGCGCAACAGTCCCGGGCGGTCGAGGCCGAGCCGGATCGCGCGCCAGCCGAGCGCCGGGTTCTCCTCGACGACGGTCTCCATATAGGGCAGCGCCTTGTCGCCGCCAATGTCGAGCGTGCGAAACGTGACGGGCTTCGATCCCGCTGCATCCAGCACGGTGCGATAGAGCGCGAGCTGGTCGCTGGAGCGCGGCAGGTTCGGGCTCACCATGAACTGCAGCTCGGTGCGGAACAGGCCGATGCCGGCGCTGCCGGTGTCATCGATATGCGGCAGGTCGATGGTGAGTCCGGCGTTGATCAGAAGCTCGATCGGCTGGCCGTCCTTGGTCACGCAGGGCTTGTCGCGCAGCGCCGAATATTGCGCCTGCCGCCGCGCGCGGAAGCGGACCCGCTCGGCGTAGGCCGACTCGATCTCCGACGACGGGCGGACATAGATCTCGCCCGAGATGCCGTCGACGATGATGGCGTCGCCGGGATCGGCAATGCCGGGCGCGTTCGGCACTTCGCCGACCGCGGGAATGCCGAGCGCGCGCGCCACGATCGAGACGTGGGAATTGGCGGTGCCTTCCTCCAGCACCAGGCCCCGCAATCGCTTGCGGTCATAGTCGAGCAGCGCCGCCGGGCCCATCGCGCGCGCGATCAGGATCGCGTTGTCGGGCAATTGTTCGCGCGACGGGGCGTGGTCCTGGCCGACGAGCTGCCGCATCAGGCGATGGCCGAGATCCTCGAGGTCATGCAGCCGGTCGCGCAAGTATGGATCGGTCGAACGCAGCATGCGCGCGCGGGTGTCAGACTGTACGCGCTCGACCGCGGCTTCAGCGGTGAGGCCGGTGGCAACTGCCTCATGCAGCTTGTGCGACCAGCCCTGGTCGTTGGCGAACATGCGATAGGCTTCCAGCACGTCGCGATGCTCGCCGCCATCGGCGACGTCGCCGCGCTCCAGGAGGCGGTCGAGATCGGCGCGCAGCTTGGTCAGCGCCGCATCCAGCCGCTTGATCTCCTTCGGCAGATCCTCGGCGATATAGTTGGTGATGACGACGCGCGGCTCGTGCAGCACGACATGGCCGAGCGCGATGCCTTCGGAGAGAATGGCGCCGGTCTTGTGCAGCGAATGCCGCGCCGCCGGCTCGGCGCCCGGTTGCGCCAGCGCCGCCAATTCGCCCGAGGCGATCATCTCCGCCAGCACCATGGCGGTGGTCTGCAGCGCCTCGACCTCTTCCTCGACATAAGTGCGCTTGGCGCGGTTCTGCACCACCAGCACGCCAAGCGTGTTGCCGGCGCGCAGGATCGGCACGCCGAGGAAGGAGTGGTAGATTTCTTCGCCGGTCTCCGGGCGGTAGGAGAAGGCCGGGTGGCTTTGCGCGTCGCTCAAATTGAGCGGCGTGGCCTCGCTGGCGACGAGGCCGACCAGGCCCTCATGGGCGCTGAGCACCGTCCTGTGGACGGCGTCGCGGTTCAGACCTTCGGTGGCGTAGAGCTCGAGGGTGTTATCGACGCGCAGCACATAGACCGAGCAGACCTCGGCCACCATATTGGCCGCGATCAGGACCACGATCTTGTCCAGCCGCTCCTGGGCCGAGACCTGCTCCGCCATGGTTTCGCGGAGCCGTCTCAACAGGACGCGGGGACCTCCCGAAGCGCTCCGCATAGGATGAAACCCTCCCCCACATGACCAGCAGGCCGTGTGGCCGGTAACTGGCGAGAAACTCGACTAATCCAACAATTTTATCCATCGGCGCCGCCGCAAGCTTGCAACCCTGCCGAATCGGATTCGCCAAGAGTGTGACACAGTTCGCGGCACCCTCCGATCAGGCCGTATAGCCAATCGAGGCTTGTTTTGCCAAGCAAAACGCCTGCCAAAAGATATAACGTCTCTGTCAGCCCAATGCTGCGGTAGCTAAGAGAAATTCTTACTCGCAACAGCGAGAAATGTGGGCTCAGGACGCCGTTGGAACAGGCCCGCAGCCCGTAGCCCGGGTGAACCGCAGCGCAACCCGGGACCGCTCGTCAATGTTGAGGCGAAGTGCCCGGGTTACGCTTTCGCTCCACCCGGGCTACGGGATTTCGAGGTGGAGGGAACGCACCCTCAGGCCTGATCGAGACCGTACAGCGTGTGCAGTGTGCGTACCGCGAGCTCGGTATAGGCGGCATCGATCAGCACCGAGAACTTGATCTCGGAAGTGGTGATGGCGCGGATGTTGATGTTGCGCGCGGCGAGCGCGGCAAAGGCCTTGGCGGCGACGCCGGCATGGCTGCGCATGCCGCTGCCGATCACCGAGACCTTCGAGACGTCGGTGGCGCTGTCGAAGCGCTGGTAGCCGATCTTGCTCTTGGCCGCGGTGATGGTGTCGCGGGCGCGGCCATAGTCGGTCGCCGGAACGGTGAAGGTCAGGTCGGTGGTCTTGCCGTCCTCGGAGACGTTCTGCACGATCATGTCGACATTGATGTTGGCGTCCGCGAGCGGGCCGAAGATCGCGGCCGCCACACCCGGCTTGTCCTCGATCTGGCGCACGGAAATCTGGGCTTCGTCCTTGGAGAAGGCGATGCCGGTGACGACGTGCATTTCCATGATTTCCTCCTCGCTGCAGATCAGCGTGCCCGGCGGCGTGCCGTGCGGGTCGATATCTTCAGGCTTGTCGAAGCTGGAACGAACGAAGATTGGCATGTTGTGCACCATGCCGAGTTCCACCGAGCGCACCTGAAGCACCTTGGCGCCCTGGGAGGCCAATTCCAGCATGTCTTCGAACGCGATTTTCTCGAGCCGCCGCGCCTTCGGCACCACGCGCGGGTCGGTGGTGTAGACGCCGTCGACGTCGGTATAGATGTCGCAACGGTCGGCCCGGACCGCCGCCGCGATCGCCACTGCCGAGGTATCGGAACCGCCGCGGCCGAGCGTGGTGATGCGGCCGGTCTCGGGACTGATGCCCTGGAAACCGGCGATGACCGCGACCTCCTTCCGCTCCTTGAAGCGGTTCATGATCTCGGTGCCGTCGATATCGAGGATGCGCGCCGAGGCATGCGCGTCGGAGGTCTTGATCGGGATCTGCCAGCCCTGCCAGGAGCGAGCCTGGATGCCCATGCTCTGCAGCGTGATCGCGAGGAGACCCGAGGTAACCTGCTCGCCGGAGGCGACGACGGCGTCATATTCGCGCGCATCGTGCATCGGGGAAGCCTCGCTGCACCAGGCCACCAGCTCATTGGTCTTGCCGGACATCGCGGAGACCACCACGGCGACGTCGTGGCCGGCATCGACCTCGCGTTTGACATGGCGTGCGACGTTGCGGATTCGGTCGATATTGGCGACGGAGGTGCCGCCGAATTTCATCACGAGGCGGCCCATGACGACGCGTGCATTCCTTGTGAGGATCGGTAGAGTGCCCGCGCTTTAATCCAAGCGCGGGGGCTGAAACGCGCGTATACATAGCGAAGCGGCCGGGGGCAAGCGGGTTCCTGGCGCCGTCCGTGGCGGGGGCGCGGGTGGCTATGACGCGGTGGTAACTGAGGCGTTTGTATGGGGCGGTATATCGACGAGATCCTGCAGCCCGGCGAGAGGGTGCTGTATTCGACCAATGCGCACTGGATCTTCTTCCTGCCGGCAATTGCCGGCTGGGTCGTAGCGATCGTGTTCCTGGTCCTCTCGTACATGGTTCCGACTGGCGCGCCGGCAGTTTTGTGCCTGGTGATGGCTGCTCTGGCGGCGATCGCGGCGCTTTACAAGACCGTGACTGCGGGAATCCACCACTGGACCACCGAAACCGACGTCACCAATCTGCGCGTCGTGCACAAGACCGGCTTCATACGGCGGAAGACCATCGAGATGAGTTTGGACAAGATCGCCAGTGTCAATGTAGAGCAATCCATTCTGGGGCGTATTCTCAACTACGGCGACGTAACGATTTTCAGCGTTGGCGAGGCAGAGCAGGACATTCCGACGATCGCCTCGCCGCTGGCGTTCCGCAATTCCATCACGGCGCGATAGGGGCGCGCGCATCATGGCCATGCAATCTGACTTTTCCGGCACCACGGTCGATCCGGCCGAGGTCGCAAAATTCTCAAAACTCTCGGCGGAGTGGTGGGACCCGCGCGGCAAGATGGCGCCGTTGCACAAGATCAATCCGTTGCGGCTGGGCTATATCCGCGATGCCGCCTGCCGCAAGTTCGACCGCAACGTCAGGAGCCTGAGCTGTTTGTCCGGCTTGCGCACCCTTGATATCGGCTGCGGCGCCGGGCTGCTGTGCGAGCCGCTGGCCCGGCTCGGCGCGCAGGTGATCGGGATCGATCCTGCCGCCACCAACATCGCCGCCGCGAAATTGCATGCCGACAAGGGGCACCTGGCGATCGACTACCGCTGCACCACGGTCGAGGAAATGGACGCGCGCGAGCGCTTCGACATCGTGCTGGCGATGGAGGTCGTCGAGCACGTCACCGACGTCGGCGTGTTCTTGAAGCGCTGTACGGCGATGCTCAAGCCCGGCGGGCTGATGGTGCTCTCGACGTTGAACCGCAACTGGAAGAGCTTTGCACTCGCGATCGTCGGCGCCGAATACGTGCTGCGCTGGCTGCCGCGCGGCACCCATCAATGGAGCAAGTTCGTCACCCCCGACGAACTCGCGCATCACCTGCAAGACAACCACCTCACCATCACCGACCAGGCCGGCGTGGTCTACAACCCGCTCGCCGACAAATGGAACATCTCCTCCGATATGGACGTGAACTACATGGTGGTCGCGGAGGAGGGGTAGGAGCTGCTTGCCACGCGGACGGCGTGCGGTCCGAGCGCAATCCTGTCATGCGCTGTTCCGGTTGACCGCGCCCGCGGCGGCCGCCACGGTGAGACCGTTTTCCCAGCCCGCTCGCGATTCTCCCGCACATGCTAACGATTTCCTCGCTCTGGATTCCCTTCACCATCGTCGCTGCGCTCGGGCAGGTCGCGCGCAATGCGATGCAGCGGTCGCTGACCGGGCCGCTCGGGACCTGGGGCGCGACCAATATCCGCTTCCTGTTCGGCTTTCCGTTCTCGATCCTGTTCTTTGCGCTGGTCATCGCGGCGACCGGCGATTCCGTTCCGTGGCCGCCAGCGGTGTTCTGGCCGTGGCTCCTGCTCGGCGCGCTCAGCCAGATCGTCGGCACCGGCTTGATGCTGCTGGCGATGAACGAGCGCTCCTTCGTGGTGACGACGGCCTATCTGAAGACCGAGGCGATCCAGACCGCGATCTTCGGCTTCGTCTTCCTCAGCGATCACCTCACCTTACTGAAGGTGATCGCGATCCTGACCGCGACCATCGGCGTCGTCATCACCGCGCTGCGGCCCGGCGGCGAGAAGGGGTTTGCGGAGCTGAGGCCGACCATCATGGGCCTCGTCGCTGCGGCCGCCTTCGCGCTGTCGGCGATCGGCTTTCGCGGCGCGATCATTGCGGTGCCCGGCGTCTCCTTCGTGACGGCATCGTCCTATACGCTGGTGTTCGGCCTGTTCGTGCAGACGCTGGTGCTGTCGATCTATCTGTTGCTGCGCGCGCCCGGCGTGCTCAAGGCGATCTTCGGATTATGGCGGCCGTCGATGCTGGCGGGCTTCATGGGCGCGTTCGCCTCGCAATTCTGGTTCCTTGCCTTCGCGCTGACGGCGGCGGCGAATGTGCGAACATTGGCGCTGGTCGAAGTCTTGTTCGCGCAAGGCGTGGCGTATTATTCGTTCAAGCAGCCAATCTCGCCGCGCGAGCTTTCCGGCATCGTCCTGATCGTGATCGGTGTGGCGCTATTGATCGCGGCTTGATCAACTTGTCATTCCGGGGCATGCGAAGCATGAACCCGGAATCCAGAGGTGATGGCGCGAGATTCCGGGTTCGATGCTTCGCATCGCCCCGGAATGACGAGATGCATCAGTTGCGGTCGTCCGGCAGCACCGGCAGCGGCGAGACTTCGACGCCTTCCTCGATCAGCGAGCGCGCTTCCTCCGGCGAGGCTTCGCCGTAGATCGGGCGGTGCTCGATATCGCCGTAATGCATCTTGCGCGCTTCGTTGGGGAAGCGGTCGCCGACATTGTCGGCGTTCTGGACGATGTGGTCGCGCAATTCCTTCAGCTTGGCGCGCAGCTCACGCTCCTGCGCCATCATCAGCGGTGTGGATTCGGCTGGCGCTGCCGCCGGCTGCTCGGCCGGCGCGGGAGCCGCGGCTTCGCGGCCCTTCTTGCCGACGATCTGCGGCGCCATGATCGCCTTCTCGACCGTTGACGTGCCGCAGGTCGGGCAGGCCACGAGCTTGCGGCGGACCTGGGAATCATAAGCCGACGAACTCTGGAACCAGCTTTCGAAAGCATGGCCCCGTTCGCAGCGCAGGTTGTAGCGGATCATGCTGAGCCCCGGACGAGGTGCAGATGCTCCGGACCTGCCTTGGGGTCGGCGACCGTGAAGCGGCGCCCATGCTGCAGCGAAGGAATCGCCCTGCGCGCGGTCTCGACCTTGGCCGGATCGATCTTCGCCAGGAATACGCCCGGCTCGACGCCGCCCTCGGCGAGGACCTCGCCCCAGGGGTCGATGATCAGCGAATGACCATAGGTCTCGCGCTTGTTCTCGTGCAGGCCGGCTTGCGCGGCGGCAAACACGAAGCAGCCGGTCTCGATGGCACGGGAGCGGAGCAGAATGTGCCAATGCGCCTCGCCGGTCTTGCGGGTGAAGGCGGACGGCACGGTGAGAAAGGACGCGCCGCTTTCGGCCAGCGCACGGTACAGTGCCGGGAAGCGCACGTCGTAGCAGATGGTCAATCCGATCCGGCCCCACGGCAGATCGGAAATGACAGCGGTCTCGCCCGGCTGGTAATTGGCCGATTCGCGATAGCTCTCTCCGCCGGGCAGATCGATATCGAACATATGGATCTTGTCGTAGCTGGCGAGCAGGTTGCCGTCCGGGCCGATCAGGAAAGAGCGGTTCACCGCCTTCTCCGGCGAGAAGCGCAGCGCTAGCGAGCCGATATGGAGATGTATCTTCAATTCGGCGGCCAGCGCGCGATAGGCCTTTAGCGACTTGTCGTCCTCTTCCGTCGCCAGATGCTCGAACAGCGCCTTGCGGTTCAATTGCATCATGTTGCTCACTTCGGGTGTGAGCACATAGTCCGCGCCTTGCGCCGCCGCCTCGCGCACCAGCTTCATGCCTTGCTCGAGACTCGGCTCCGGCAGAAGCGAGGTGCGCATCTGCACCATGGCGGCGGTGAAGGTGCTGTCGGCGCTCATCAGGCCACGCCTTCGCTGGTTAAGAGATCATCGAGCTTGCCCTCGCGGTCGAGCGCATAGAGCTCGTCGCAGCCGCCGACATGGGTGCTGCCGATGAAGATCTGCGGAAAGGTCGAACCGGCGCCGGCCCGCTCGTACATCTCGTCGCGATAGGCCGCGTCGCTGGCAATGTTGAATTCGGTGAACGCCGCCTTCTTGCGGGTCAGAAGCGACTTGGCCGCGGAGCAGTAGCCGCAGCCCGGGCGGGTGTAGATTTCAATTGCAGCGGTCATGGCGCGCTCGGTTGTGATTTTGTCCAGGATTATATGGGACCTTTGTGGCTATCGACAACCCGGGCGAATACCAGCACGTCGACCTGCGCGGCTTTGGCGCGCAGAAGCGCCCGCGCGCAGGCGTCAACCGTCGCTCCCGAGGTCAGGACGTCATCGACCAGGATCACGCGGCGGCCCTGGACTTCGGCGGCCCGGTCGGGCGCCACCTTGAACGCACCCTGGACGTTGGTCGCCCGCTGCGCCCGCGACAACCCGACCTGCTGCTCGGTCGAGCGCACCCGGCGCAGCGCATCGGAGGCGAGGTTGACGCCGCTTTGGCGCGAAATGACGCGGGCAAGCGCGCCGGATTGGTTGTAGCGCCGGCTCCAGCCGCGCCGCCAGTGCAGGGGAACTGGTACCAAAACATCGGCGTCGCTGAGCAATTCCTTCCCCGCCCGCGCCATCCAGCGGCCCATTGCTGGCGCCAGATCGGTGCGGTCCTGGTATTTCAATGCGTGCACCAGCGTGCGCGCGACGTCGTCATAGCGCACCGCGGCGCGGGCGCGCTGGTAGGCCGGCGGATTGGCGATCGCCTCCATCGACAACAGTTCCGGCCCCGGGTCGTAGACGAAGGGAATGCCGAGCCGCGGGCAGAACGGTGGTGCAATGAACGACAATTTGGCCCAGCAGGCGGCGCAGACGCCCTCGCCATCGACCGGCTCGCGGCAGGCAACGCACAGCGTCGGCAGCGCGATGTCGAGCATCAGCCGTGCTGCATGCGTCCATGCTCCCTGCGCAACGCTCAGCGCGCCGCGCAGATGGCCTGCAATAGAGCGGGATGGTGATGCTTCGGCGCCCATGAAGGGAGGCTAGCGCCGCGAACCTGTCAGCTCAAGCATTGCGTTGCCAGCGACGGAGGCAAGGCGTACCAACCGGCATGGCCGCAAACCCGACCACTCCTGTGTTGTTCGACCGTTCGCTGTTGTCAGCCCGGCTGAAGCGCGCGCGGCGCAACGCGCCGGTCACCTTCCTGCTCGAGCGCGTCGCCGAGGACATGGCCGAGCGGTTGCAGGCGGTCACGCGGGAGTTTGCCGATGCCGCCGACATCTGGACGCCGGGCAACGCGCTGCATGATCTCGTGCGCGAGCGATGCAAGTCGGTCCGCGAGGTCACATTCGAGGCTTCCGAAGTCCTTCCGCTGCAGCCGCAATCGCTCGATCTCGCGGTCTCCGCGCTCGCCTTCCAGTTCGTCAACGATCTTCCCGGCGTGCTCGCGCAGATCCGTCGCGCGCTGAGGCCCGATGGTCTGTTGCTCGCGGCGATGATCGGCGGCGATACGCTGACCGAGCTCAGACAATCCTTTGCGGCGGCCGAAGCCGAATGCGAAAGCGGGGTGTCGCCGCGCGTTGCGCCATTCGCCGATCTGCGCGACGTCGGCGCGCTGTTGCAGCGTGCGGGCCTCGCGTTGCCGGTGACCGATGTCGACCGCATCGTGGTGCGCTACGACAATGCGTTCGCGCTGATGCAGGAACTGCGGCGCATGGGCGCCACCAACATCCTGATCGAGCGGCGCCGCGCACTGAGCCGCCGCGCCACCCTGCTGCGGATGGCGCAAATCTATGCCGAACGCTTCGCCGATCCTGACGGCCGCATCCGCGCCACCTTCGACGTGATTTGGCTGTCCGGCTGGGCGCCGCACGAAAGCCAGCAAAAACCACTGCGGCCGGGTTCGGCGAAAGCTAGTTTGGAAGAGGCGGTGAAGCGCCTCTCACCCTCCCCTGAAAGGTAGGGCTATCGCATATGGGCGAGGGCGCGGAGAAGGAAGTCGTTGTTCCATCTGGCCTGGAGCATTTTGTGGCTG
>NZ_JBEGDB010000148.1:0-19007 GCF_043638955.1 Bradyrhizobium sp. 31Argb
GCGAGCCGCCCCTCATTCGGGTGAGACGCGCGGAGTTAAATCACTGATTTGCCCGACGGCGAAAGCGGAATGTTTTTCGCGCGGGGGCTGGACAGACTTTTGCTGATTTGCCCGTCGGGTTGTTATGTCGCACCCATTGTCTCCACATCGTCATTGCGAGCGGAGTTTGAGGCTCGGGAAGTGGTGGGTTACGCTTCGCTAATTAGCTAATCCGCTTTACGATTCTGCGAACTCGGCTGACGGGCACGTAGCCCAGCCGCGCCGTTTTTCAGGTCGAGAGCTGCTTCTCGGCGATCGCGAGCCACTCGGACTGGGCATTGCGCAGATATTTCGCCGCGCGCCGCATCTGGATCAGCAGTTCGTTGAAGACGACGCGCGCCTCGGCGGTACGGCCGGCCGTGCGCAGCAGCGGGCCGTAGCGGACCCGGGCCTCCGCGCCAGGGAAATAGGCCGAGACCGCGTGATATTCCTCGAGCGCTTCGTCGATCCGCCCTATTTCGGCAAGCGCGCGGGCATAAAGCAGATGGCCCTCGGCGGATTCGAAGTCTGGCCATTGCTGTTTCAGTTCGTCGAGCGTGGCCAGCGCGTCGGCAGGCCGACCACCGGCGAACTGCGCCTGCGCCTTGCCCAGCGCAAAGGCAGGATCGTGGCCCATCGGCAGCTTGAGGATGTCGCCGTAGTGGCGCTCGGCTTCCTCGAACCGCCCGATCTTCGCGCATTCAGCGGCCAGCGCGGCACGGTTTGCGATGGTGCCGGTCACAGCCAATCGATCGGACAGTTCGCGATATTTCTTTTCCGGGTCGAGACGATTGGCAATGCGCTGGCGCGCCCGCCGCGCATCCGGCCCCTGATACCATTCCGGTATCAGTTCGACCACGATGTAGGCCAGCGCGCCAATCAGCGGTACCATGAGAATGATGAAGGCCCACGGCTGCAAACGGCCGGTGCGCGAGGCGTGATAGATCAGCGAGATGTCGAGCAGCAAAATAACCAATGCAACGGGCATGGCGAATTCCGGCAAACTGAAATGGATCGTCTTAAATCGCCTGATTGATAACGTTGCAGGCGCGACCAGACAATCCCCGGTTGTCGCTTCTGCGCTTTCAATGTGAAGCACCGATGAAGGTCGATCCGCCTACTTCGGGTCGTCCGCCAGCAGCTTCCGATATTTCTCGACGTCGCGCGCGACGAGCTGTTGCAGCACCTCCGGCGCATGCTCGTTGGCGTCGGGCGCAACCGTCGAGAGGTCGGTGAAGCGCTTCTTCACCGCCTCGCTCTCCACGGCGGTCCGCGCCGCGGCGTTCAATTTGGCGATGATCTCGGGCGGCGTGCCCTTTGGCGCGAACAGGCCGTTCCAGCCCTGCGCCTCGAATTCAGGCAGACCCGCTTCCGCCGAGGTCGGCAGATCGGGCAGCGTCGCGAGCCGCACAGTCGAGCCGACCACAAGCCCCCGCACCAGCTTCTCGTTGATCGCCTGCGATACCGAGGCAGCGGCATCGCAGACGCCGTCGATCTGGCCGCCGATCGCGTCCGTCAGCGCCGGCGACGCGCCGCGATAGCCGACCAGCGTCACGTCGATTCCGGCGGCGTTCACGAAACTTTTGCAGATCAGGTAATTCGATGAGCCGACGCCGGCATGGCCAAGATTGATCTTGCCGGGATTCTTCTTCGCGTAAGCGATGAACTCCTGCAAATCCTTGGCGGGAAAATCCTTGCGTAACGCAATGATGCCAAAGGTTTTTGCGACCACCGCGAACGGCACGAAGGAGTCCGGCGCGAATGGCAGTTTCGGATAGATCGTGTAGGTGGCGGCGCTGGTGCCGGCGTTGCCGATCGCAATCGTGTAGCCATCCGGCTCGGCACGCGCGGCCCGGGCCAGCGCGGTCGAGCCGCCCGCGCCGGCGACATTCTCGATCACGATCGGCTGCCCGAGCGCCACGCTCATCTGCTCGGCAACCACGCGCGCAATCACGTCGGACGTGCCGCCGGCCGCGAACGGCACGATCATGGTGATGGGATGTTTCGGGAAATCCTGGGCGTGCGCCGTCGTCGCAAGCCAAAGCGCCGCAATCGCCGCGAGCCACCTCGCGACGACAGCCTTCACGCGGCCTTTTCCAGATGCTGGACCAGACCGGCGAACAGGCCGCGGCCGTCGGTGCAGCCCATGATGTCTTCGATGTGGTTTTCCGGATGCGGCATCATGCCGAGCACGTTGCCGCCATCGTTGACGATGCCAGCGATCGATTGCGCGGCGCCGTTGATATTGTAGCGCTCGTCGACCACGCCGTCCGGCGAGCAGTAGCGATAGAGCACCCGCCCCTCGCCTTCCAGCCGCTTGATCGTCTCTTCATCCGCCTCGTAGTTGCCCTCACCGTGCGCGACCGGCCAGCGGATCACCTGGCCCGCATTGTAGCCGCGGGTGAACGGCGTATCGGAGCGTTCGACACGCAGATGGACGTCGTGGCAGATGAACTTCAGTCCCGCATTGCGCATCAGCACGCCCGGCAGCAGGCCCGCCTCGCAAAGAATCTGAAAGCCGTTGCAGACGCCGAGCACGAGCCCGCCTTTGCCGGCATAATCGCGCACCGCGTCCATGATCGGCGCCCGCGCCGCGATCGCGCCACACCGCAGATAATCGCCATAGGAGAACCCGCCGGGCACCACGACAAGGTCGGTGCCTTCAGGTAGCGAGGTCTCGGCATGCCAGACCATCGCCGGCTCCCTGCCCGAGATGAGCTTGAGCGCCCGCGCCATGTCGCGCTCGCGATTGATGCCGGGAAAGACGAGGACGGCGGATTTCATCAGAGCAGTTCGACCCGATAATTCTCGATCACGGTATTCGCGAGCAGCCTGTCCGCCGCATCCTTCAGCGCCGCCTCCGCCTTGGCGCGGTCGGAGCCGGAGAGCTCGATGTCGAACACCTTGCCCTGGCGGACGCTGGCGACGCCATCGACGCCGAGCGATTTCAGCGCACCCTCGATCGCCTTGCCCTGGGGATCGAGGATGCCGGATTTCAACGTAACGGTGACGCGTGCCTTCACTTAAACCTTGCCCCTCTCAGCTCTTCACCAGCACCGGGCCTGAACCGGCCGGCCGCTCGTTCTCCATGAGGATGCCGAGCCGCTTCGCCACCTCGGTATAGGCCTCCAGCAGCCCGCCGAGGTCGCGCCGGAAACGGTCCTTGTCGAGCTTCTCGTTCGACTTGATGTCCCACAGCCGGCACGAATCCGGCGAGATCTCGTCGGCGACGATGATCCGCATCATTTCGTTCTCAAACAGCCGGCCGCATTCCATCTTGAAGTCGACCAGCCGGATGCCGATCCCCAGGAAAAGCCCGGTCAGGAAATCGTTGACGCGGATGGCGAGCGCCATGATGTCGTCGATCTCCTGCGGCGTCGCCCAGCCGAACGCGGTGATATGCTCTTCCGACACCATGGGGTCGTTGAGCTGGTCGTTCTTGTAGTAGAATTCGATAATCGAGCGCGGCAACTGGGTACCTTCCTCGATACCGAGCCGCTGCGACAGCGAGCCGGCGGCGACGTTGCGCACCACCACTTCCAGCGGCACGATCTCGACCTCGCGAATCAGTTGCTCGCGCATGTTGAGGCGGCGGATGAAATGGGTCGGCACCCCGATGTCATTGAGGTGCTGAAACAGGTACTCCGAAATCCGATTATTGAGGACGCCCTTACCCTCGATCACCTGGTGTTTCTTGGCATTGAACGCGGTCGCGTCGTCCTTGAAGTGCTGGATGAGGGTTCCGGGCTCGGGACCTTCGTAAAGGACCTTGGCCTTGCCTTCATAAATGCGGCGTCGACGGCTCATTGGGATGTACCGTGTTTTGTTGAAATCCATGAATCTGGTGTGCTCCGGTTGACTAGGGATCGCGACCCACGACGGAGCTGCCGCGGAAGCCTGGAACCCCAAACAGAACAAGAACCAAGCCGTATGGCAACCTATCCGATTGGCCCATCCAGCACAATCGACCCGGACCCTTTTGGCCGACTTATCCGCCTTGGATTAGGGCGCCAAAATCTGCCATTCTGCCTGCGGCTTAACGGCTCCTTGTCTTGCCGATTCGTCCCTTCTATCTAGGCATCCGCCGGGGCTGCCGCAACGCAAGCTCCACCCGTCCGTCAGCAGTAATTGGAACCACCGATGACCACATTCGATAAGCGCGAGGAAGGTTTTGAGAAGAAATTCGCCCTCGACGAGGAGCAGAAATTCAAGGCCGAGGCGCGCCGCAACAAGTTGTTAGGCATGTGGGCGGCGGAAAAGCTTGGCCTCGCGGGCGATGCCGCCAACACCTACGCCAAGGAAGTTGTTGCCGCCGATTTCGAGGAAGCCGGCGACCAGGACGTGCTGAAGAAGGTCTTCAAGGACCTCACCGCGAAGGGCGAGGCCATCACGGAAGCTCAAATCCGCGCCAAGATGGACGAACTGCTGGTCCAGGCCGTGGCGCAGGTGAAGTCAGGCGGTTAACGGCCTCCGTCATTTCGGGGCGTCCGAAGGACGAGCCCGGAATCCATTTCTCCGCCCGTGCAAGCGGTCCGATGGATTCCGGGCTCGCGCTATGCGCGCCCCGGAATGACAACAAACGATCACCCCTCCTTGAACCCGTACTCCGGTACGTTGCCGCTGGCGCCGTAATATTTGTACGGCAGGAATTTTCCGGACATCGTGAACTTGACGCGGTCTCCCTTGGGATTGGGCAGGCGCTCCATCACCATGTCGAAATCGATCGCCGACATGATGCCGTCGCCGAACTCCTCCTCGATCAGCGCCTTCCAGGCCGGGCCGTTGACCATCACGAGCTCGTAGAAGCGGTAGATCAGGGGATCGGTCGGCGGCATTGGCACGCCCTCCCCGCGCATCGGCGTCTCGTTCAGCATCGCGATTTCGGATTTGGACAGGCCGAACAACTCGCCGGCATTCGCGGCCTGCGGCTTGGTCAGCTTCATCTGGCCGAGGACCGCGCCGACGATCAGCACCTCGGAATAGCCGCCGATCTCCTCGCAGATATATTTCCAGCTCCACCCCTTCTCGCGCTTGATGTCGAGCAGCTTTTCGGTGAGGTCGGAACGTTTCATGTCAGGGTCTCCTCTGCTCGTCATGCCCGGGCTTGTCCCGGGCATCCAGGTTGCTAATCGGATTCAGGAAGACGTGGATGGCCGGGACAGGCCGGGCCATGACGTCTGGGTTGGCGGCTCGGCTTCCGACGCGATCGCCAATTCAGGCAGCCCGGGCCGTACTATGGGCACGTTGCGCGGGTCGTGATCGGTGGCATCAGCCGCGAAGCTCTTGCTACGGCTGACCAAGAAATCGATGATGTGGTTGCGGAGCGCGTAGTAATAGGGATGGCGGTGCAGATCGATCCGGCCGCGATCCTTGGGCAGCGGATTTTCGACGATCTCGGCCAGCACCGCACCGGGGCCATTGGTCATCAGGAAGATCTTGTCGGCGAGATAGATCGCCTCGTCGACGTCGTGGGTGATCATGAACGCGGTCTGCCCGGTCTCCAGACAAATGCGCCGCACCTCGTCCTGCAGCGTGCCGCGCGTCAGCGCGTCCAGCGCCGAGAACGGCTCGTCCATCAGCATGATCTTCGGCGTGATCGAGAGCGCACGCGCAATGCCGACGCGCTGCTTCATGCCGCCGGACAGTTCGGACGGGCGCTTGTGCTCCGAACCGGTGAGGCCGACGAGATCGATGAACTTCTGCGCGTGCGTCTTGACCTTGGCGCGATCCCATTTGCGCCATTTCGAGCTGACGGCGTAGGCGACGTTGCCGAGCACAGTGCGCCAGGGCAACAGCGCATGGCTCTGGAAGATCACGGCGCGGTCAAGGCTCGTGCCCTCGATCGCCTGCCCGTCGACGATCACGGCGCCCTCGCTCGGCTCGTCGAGGCCTGCGAGGATGTTGAGCACCGTGGTCTTGCCGCAGCCGGAATGGCCGATCACACAGCCGAATTCGCCCCGCGCCATCGAGAGCCACAGGTTCTCGAATACAGTAGTCGTGCCACCGCCCGCTCCCGGATAGCGCCGCGCGATGCCTTCGATCGAGATGAATTTGTCGGTCATCGCCCTACTCCGGAAACGTGACCATGCGCGTGAAGCGCGCGAGGATCTGGTCGAGCAGCATGCCGACGATCCCGATCATGAGGATCGCGATGATGACATTGGTGATCGAGAGGTTGTTCCACTCGTTCCAGACGAAATAGCCGATGCCGGTGCCGCCGACGAGCATCTCGGCGGCGACGATCACGAGCCAGGCGATGCCGATCGAGATCCGCATGCCGGTCAGAATTGTCGGCGCCGCGGCCGGCAGGATCACCGTGAAGGCGCGCCTGACTGTGCCAACCTCGAGGGTGCGTGCGACGTTGATCCATTCCTTGCGCACGCCGGCGACGCCGAACGCCGTGTTGAGCAGCATCGGCCACACCGAGCAGATGAAGATCACGAAGATCGCTGAAATCGAGGAATCCTTGATGGTGTAGAGCGCGAGCGGCATCCAGGCGAGCGGCGAGATCGGCTTCAAGACCTGGATGAACGGGTCGAGCGCCCTGCTGATCAACGGCGACATGCCGATCAGGAATCCGAGCGGGATCGCGACTGATACCGCGATCAGATAGCCGAGCCCGACGCGGCCGATCGAATAAGCGAGCTGGATGCCAAGCCCCTTGTCGTTCGGCCCGTTGTCGTAGAACGGCCGCCTCAGGTGCTCCCACAATTTGGCGCCGACATCGAGCGGACCCGGCATCGCCGATTTGCCTTGCGTCGCCGTCAGCCCCATCAGCTTCGCGTATTCCGGGCTCATATTGGTAGCCGGACCAGTGCTGCGGGTGGCAAGATGCCAGACGCCGAGGAAGGCGGCGAACAGCACGACCGAAACGAGCGCGGCGCGCAGGCGAAGCGAGTTCATCTGCTCCTCCCCGTATGCGGGAGCACCTTCACGACGCCTTCCTGATCTTGAAGCTGGCGAGATAGTCGTCGGGCTTGGCGGGATCGAACGTCTTGCCCATCACCGCGAACGACTTGTACGTGGTTGTCGGCGGCGTGAGGCCCATCTCGGCCATCAGCTTGCCGGTGTCGGTAGCGAGATAGACCTGCTCGGCCACCGCCTTGTAGTCGACGTCGCCCTTGATCTGGCCCCAGCGCTTCATCTGCGTCATGATCCAGACGGCGAAGGACTGCCAGGGGAACGGATCGAAATCGACGCGGCCCGGCTGCGTGACGACATTGCCGAGACCGTCGGCGAAGGTGCCCGTCAGGATCTGCTCGAGCACGATCTGCGGCTGGTTCAGGTAGTTCGCCGGCGCGATCGCCTCCGCGATCTGCTTGCGGTTCTCGGCCTTGTGCGCGAACGCGGTCGCATCGATGATCGATTTCAGCAGTGCGCCATAGGTGTTCGGCATCGAGGTGACGAACTCCTTCGATGCCGCGAAGGCGCAGCAGGGATGCCCCTCCCAGATATCCTTGGTCAGGATGTGGATGAAGCCTGCGCCGTCATAGACCGCGCGCTGGTTCATCGGATCGGGCCCAAGGAAACCGTCGATATTGTCGGCGCGCAGATTGGCGACCATCTCCGGCGGCGGCACCGCGCGGATCTGCACGTCGACGTCGGGGTCTAGGCCGTGCTCGGCGAGATAGTAGCGCAGCAAATAATTGTGCATCGAATAGTCGAAGGGTACGGCGAACTTGAAGCCCTTCCAATCCTTGGGATCGCGCTTGTCCTTGTGCTTGATCGAAAGCGTGATCGCCTGCCCATTGATGTTCTCGACCGCCGGCATCGTGTAGGGCAGCGGGTTGGAGCCGACGCCCATGGTGATGGCGAGCGGCATCGGCGACAGCATGTGCGCGGCGTCGTATTCCTTGTTGATGGTCTTGTCGCGGATCACGGCCCAGCCGGCGGTCTTGATCACCTCGACGTTCAATCCGTGCTTGGCGTAGAACCCCATCGGCGCGGCCATGATGATCGGGGTCGCGCAGGTGATCGGAATGAAGCCGACCTTGAGGTCCTTCTTCTCAGGCGCAGCGCCTTGCGCGAAGACCTCGGTCGCCGCCTTGATCGGGAAGAACTGCGACAGCGCCGCGAGCGCCGTGGAGGCGCCGACCGACTTCAGGAACGCGCGCCGGGTCGCGTCCTGCGGAAACACCGCGCGCATCACGGCTGAGGCGACGACGCCCTCGTAGCGCCTGTCCTCGCTTTCCGCAGGCTCGCAGCGCAGCGCCAGCGCCTCATTCCGGTGCTCGGCTTCGCTGAGATGGCGGCCGCAACTGCAGCCGGTGCGGAGATTGCGGTCGGGATCGAATGGATTGTCGAAGATGGACATCGGGCCTCCTGCGCGGCGTTTGCCGTGGATTTACGCAAGCTCCGTGCCAGCCTCTTTTTTGAGCCGACGGCATTGATGTCGCAGGCATTTGTCGGCACCTTGGCGACTACAAAAACTCGTGATACACGAAAAATCGTAATCAAATTACGATTTTTCGGGGCGATCGGCACGATGGACCTGGCTCTCAGCGCGACCGCGAGCGCGCACGATGCGGACCTGCGCGCCGCCGCCTTCGAGTGCGCGATCGAGCCGACGCTGCTGCTCGATCCCGATGCCGACGTGATCCTGGACGCCAACCCCGCCGCCTGCTCGCTGCTCGGCTATGACCGCGCGCTGCTGCGCCAGACCAAGGTGAGCGCGCTGCACGCAGGCCAGTTGCCGGCCCTGATCGTCTTCACCCAGGCGGTGCTCGACAAGGGCGCGTATTGGACCGATGCGCTGACACCGCGACATGCGACCGGACAGAATCTCAGGATCGAATATGCCGGCTGCGTGGTGCCGCATGACGGGCGCACGCTGATGCTGCTGACGATGAGCGACCTCGACGCCCGCCGCCGGCGCTATGTCGACGCCGCCGCCGAGGACCACATGCGCAGCGGCATTGCCACCTGGCAGCGGGTCGAGCGCGTCTTCCAGGACATCGAGCGCGAGAACCAGTTGATCCTGCGCGCCGCCGGCGAAGGCATTTATGGCGTCAACGCGGAAGGAAACACCACTTTCGTCAACCCGGCCGCCGAGCGGATGCTGGGCTGGACCGCCGAGGAACTGGTCGGCAAGGAAATCCACCCGATCGTCCATCACACCCATCATGACGGGCGGCACTATCCCGATCATGATTGCCCGATCTATGCCGCGTTCCGCGACGGCGCCGTGCACCAGGTCGACGGCGAAGTGTTCTGGCGCAAGGATGGCTCGCCGGTCTGGGTCGAATACACCTCGACGCCGATCCGCGACCGCGGCGTCGTGGTCGGCGCCGTCGTGGTGTTTCGCGACGTCAGCCACCGGCGCGAGGCGGACGAGAAACTGCATGCGGCGCTTGCCGAGGTCGATCGGCTACGCGAGCGGCTGGAGCTGGAAAACGCCTACCTGCAGGAAGAAATCCGGATCGAGACCAATCCGCGCGGCATCATCGGCCAGAGCGAGGCGATCCAGAAGACGCTGCGCCAGGTCAAGCTGGTGGCGCCGACGTCAGCGGCGGTGATGATCACGGGCGAGTCCGGCACCGGCAAGGAGTTGATCGCGCGCGCCATCCATGAGGCGAGCAGCCGCTCCGACCGGCCGCTGATCCGCGTCAACTGCGCCGCGATCCCGCGCGAGCTGTTCGAGAGCGAATTCTTCGGCCATGTCCGCGGCGCCTTCACGGGCGCCACGCGCGACCGTATCGGCCGGTTCGAACTGGCCGACGGCGGCACGCTGTTTCTGGATGAGGTCGGCGAAATCCCGCTGGAGCTGCAGGGCAAGCTGCTCCGCGTGCTGCAGGAGGGCAATTTCGAACGGGTCGGCGAGGAGCGCACCCGCACCGTGGATGTGCGGCTGATCGCCGCCACCAACCGCGACCTCAAGCAGGAGGTGCAGCGCGGCCGGTTTCGCGAGGATCTCTATTTCCGCCTCAATGTGTTTCCGATCGAGTCGGTACCCTTGCGCGAGCGTCGCGAGGACATCCCGCTTTTGGCGCAGCATTTCCTGAGCAGCGAAAGCAAGGCGCTGAAATCCGATCTGCGCCTGTCGGAGGGCGACGCCAGGCGCCTTGCCCGCTACGACTGGCCGGGCAATGTCCGCGAACTGCAGAACGTGATCGAGCGCGCGGCGATCCTCGCCCAGAACGGCCGGTTGCGCATCGACCTGCCCGATGCATCCGGCAGCCAGTCTTCAGCCGGCTCGGCCCGCCTGAAGGCCGACGCGCGTCCCACAGTGATGACGGCGGCCGAGCTGCGCGATCACGAGCGCACCAACATCGTCGCAGCGCTCGAAGCCTGCGCCGGCAAGGTGTTCGGCCCCGGCGGTGCGGCCGAAATGCTCGACATGAAGCCGACCACGCTGGCCTCGCGGATCAAGGCGCTCGGAATTGCTGGACGGCAGCGGCCGGTTTACCCCTCGTCAAGCACGGCGAGAGATCGGGGCGCGCCTTAAAAGCCTGTTAGGCGGGCGCGGTGTTGTTCTACCCCGGGAAGACAGGGGTGCTCTGCAATGAAGTCCGACAAGGGACCTTACAGCCGGCCGCGCTGGGGCGTGACGCGCTGGCTTGTCGACGCCGGTCCCGGCGCGCCCGAGGATATCCGCGCGGCGCTGATCGCCGATCTCCACGGCTCGCTACCGGTGTTTGCGGCCGGCGCGGTCAACACGATGGCGGTGGCTGGCGTGATCGCGATCCGGCAACCGACCGCATTGTTCATCGCCTGGTTCATCCTCGAAGTCGCGATTTGCCTTGCCCGCCTCACGGTGCTCGTCGTCGCCCATCGCCGGGCGCGTGACCGGCGCCAGACCCCGACCGACCTGCATGTGTTGCTCGCGATCGCCTGGAGCGCCAGCGTCGGGTTCGGCGTAGCGATCAGCCTTGCCAGCGGCGACCGGGTCGTCGCGCTGCTCGCCTGCCTCTCGGCGGCGGCAATGGTTGGCGGCATCTGCTTCCGCAATTTCAGCGCGCCGCGATTGGCCGGGACGATGATCCTGCTCGCCCTCGGCCCGATCGTCCCGGGCGCCGCGCTTGCCGGCGAGCCGCTGCTTTACCTCGTGTTCCTGCAGGTGCCGCTCTATCTCGCGGCGATGACGGACGCGGCCTTCCGGCTGAACAGGATGCTGATCGCGACCATGCGCGCCGAGCGCGAGAACGGCCACATGGCCCAGCACGACGCGCTCACGGGCCTGTGGAATCGCGCCGGTTTCGTCGATGCCCTCAACAGGAAGCTGGAGGCCTCCAGTCGTAACGACGGCTCCTTTGCCGTGCTGTTCTTCGATCTCGACAATTTCAAGCCGATCAACGACACCTTCGGGCATGCGGCCGGGGACAAGGTGCTCCAACTGGTCGCCGACCGGCTCCGCCGCGCCCTGCCCAATAGCGCCGTCATCGCGCGCATGGGCGGCGACGAATTCGTGGTGCTGGCCGACAGCATCACCGCAGAGCAGGCGCTCGCGATCGGACATCGGATCATCGACGAGGTCGCGATGTCCTACCGGCTGGGCGAGGAGATTTGCGTCCAGGTCGGCGTCAGCGTCGGCGTTGCGATGTCGCCGGAGCACGGCACGGAGGCCGAGGAGTTGCTCTCGGCCGCCGATACCGCGCTCTATGAAGCGAAATCCACCGGCAAGTCCCGCTGCTGCCTCGCTTCCTTCGAGATCAACCTCGCCGCCCTGCGCCGGCTCCAACACAGCAACGCGGCCAAGGGCGCCGGGATGGCGGCCTAGAATTTGAGAAGTCTCGTAGCCCGGGTGGAGCGCAGCGCAACCCGGGGGGCGGTTCGCAAACGCTGACGCAGATGTCCCGGGTTACGCTGGCGCTCCACCCGGGCTAGGGAGCTACTCACTGGGCCGGCAGGTTCGATGCGAGCCGGTCCAGTTCGCCGGCCAGATCGCGCTCGACTTCGGCCGCGCGCAGGTTGAGGACGCGATAGTCTCGCTCCTCCAGCCATTCCCGTCGCTTGGCCCGGTCGGCAACAATCGTCTCGCTCTCGTCAGGGTTTTCCAGCTCGATCGCGATCCGGTGGATGAAGGAGACGAAATCGGGGATATGCCGCCCCACCGGGGTCTGGCGCTTGAACAGGCCGGCGAAGCGGCGATCCTTGGTCAGCGCCTGCCACAGGATGCGCTCGGCATCGGTCGGGTTGCGCCGGAGCAGCCGCGCCAGCCCGCGCACCGTGCTGCTGGCATCGGCGGAGGCGCCGCCGCCCTGCCCCTGCTCGGCCAACAGCGCACGGAGCCGGGTCGCCTGCTCGCCGTCGAGCACGCCGCCCTTGGCCGGCCCCTTGCGTCCCTCGGCGATCGCCATGATCACCCCGTGCAGGGTATGCATGTCCTGCTTGGTCGGCTCCATCCGGGTGAAGATGTTGCGCAGGTTGACCAGCATGGTGTCGCGCTTCTCGCGCGGCCGCAGGAACTCGACCTTATCGAGCTCGGCGACCAGATTGTCGAAGAAGGCCTGGACCTGGTGCTGCGAGGCGCGCTCAGATCGCTCTGGCATTACGAACGGCAGCCCGCCCGACGTCGCGAGCTTGAACCACTCATAGCCCATCAGCAGCACCGCCTGGGCCAGGTTCAGCGAGGCAAAGCCGGGATTGACCGGGAAGGTGACGATGCGGTTGGCTAGCGCGACCTCCTCGTTGGTCAGGCCGGCGCGCTCGCGGCCGAACAGGATGCCGGCCCCGCCGCCATCGGCCACATGCGTCACGATCTCGCGCGCGGCCGCCTCCGGCCCGACCACCGGCTTGGCCTGGTCATGCGCACGGGCGGTAGTGGCATAGAGCAGGTCGAGATCGGCGACCGCCTGCGCGACGGTGTCGAACAACTCGACCCCGTCGAGGATATGGTCGGCGCCGGCGGCGGCGCGCTGCGCGGCGATGTTCGGCCAGCCGTCGCGCGGATTGACCAGCCGGAGCCGCGACAGCGCAAAATTGCCCATCGCGCGCGCAGCCATCCCGATGTTCTCGCCAAGCTGCGGTTCGACCAGGATCACCACCGGACCCCTGAGGTCGTGGCCGGTCTTGGTCTTGTCGGTGCCGGACATCTTAGAACTTCGCTTCCTGATTCAATCTCTGAACAATCTGATTCAGGTCCTGAAGGAGTTGAACCAGAGTGCCAAGTTTCCTGCTGCGCCCGGATTGCCCCGCGGGCGCAAATTTCTCAAGCGGAATAATGGCTTTACGGCTGTTCTTGAATCTTCATCCGAAACCTGAGATGCGAAGCGTCGCAACCCCACTTCCACTCTTCCGCTGCCGCCTGAAGCATGAGACATAGCGGCGGCATTCTCGGCTAAAAGATGAGCCGAAACTGCATAACCCCTTGGCTTCCGCCGGCGCTTTCCCGGTGCTATAGCCCCGAGGATAATCCGCTAGTCGCGCCCGAAAGCGCGCTGTTCCCCCAAGAGGCCCTATTCCCATGGCAAAAATCAAGGTGACCAACCCCGTCGTCGAACTCGATGGCGACGAGATGACCCGGATCATCTGGCAGTACATCAAGGACAAGCTGATCCACCCGTTCCTTGATATCAACCTGATGTATTTCGACCTGGGGATGGAGTACCGCGACAAGACCAACGACAAGGTCACGATCGACGCGGCGGAAGCGATCAAGAAGGTCGGCGTCGGCGTCAAATGCGCCACCATCACCCCGGATGAAGCCCGGGTGAAGGAATTCGGCCTCAAGGAGATGTGGAAGTCGCCGAACGGCACCATCCGCAACATCCTGGGCGGCGTGATCTTCCGCGAGCCGATCATCTGCAAGAACGTGCCGCGCCTGGTTCCCGGCTGGACCAAGCCGATCATCATCGGCCGCCACGCCTATGGCGACCAGTACCGCGCCACCGACATCAGGTTCCCCGGCAAGGGCACCCTCTCGCTGAAATTCGTCGGCGAGGACGGCACCGTGATCGAGAAGGAAGTGTTCAAGACGCCCGGCGCCGGCGTCGCGATGGAGATGTACAATCTCGACGACTCCATCGTCGACTTCGCCCGCGCCTCCTTCAATTACGGCCTGATGCGGAACTATCCGGTCTACCTCTCGACCAAGAACACCATCCTCAAGGTCTATGACGGCCGCTTCAAGGACATCTTCCAGGATGTCTTCGACCGCGAATTCAAGAAGGAGTTCGACGCGAAGGGACTTACCTACGAGCACCGCCTGATCGACGACATGGTGGCCTCGGCCCTGAAATGGTCCGGCGGCTATGTCTGGGCCTGCAAGAACTATGACGGCGACGTGCAGTCCGACACCGTGGCGCAGGGCTATGGCTCGCTCGGCCTGATGACCTCGGTGCTGCTCACACCCGACGGTAAGACTGTGGAAGCCGAAGCTGCCCACGGCACGGTGACCCGGCACTACCGCGAGCACCAGAAGGGCAAGGAGACCTCGACCAACTCGATCGCCTCGATCTTCGCCTGGACCCGCGGCCTAGCCCACCGCGCCAAGCTCGACAACAACGTTGAGCTTGCGAAGTTCGCCGACACCTTGGAGAAGGTCTGCGTCCAAACCGTCGAGGACGGCTACATGACCAAGGACCTCGCGCTCCTGGTCGGCGCCGACCAGCGCTGGCTGTCGACCACCGGCTTCCTCGACAAGGTCGCCGAGAACCTCACCAAGGCGACGGCGGCCTAAGCCGCCTTGCACTCGCGAAGCTCTATCACCCGTCATTGCGAGCCAACGGGTCGACGCCAGCTCGCCCGATGACAGGCTCCGCGAAGCAATCCATCTACCCCCTGCGGCACTATGGATTGCTTCGTCGCTTCGCTCCTCGCAATGACGGAATTTGGCAAGCGCCGCTCCAATAAGGGCATCTAATGCCGTCGCTTAGGACAGCCACGATCGCCCTTTTGCTAATGGGTTCCGCGACGGCCGCTTCCGCCGCGGAAACAACCCTCCCCGACGCCATCGCTGCGCCGGGAGAAGTGGTCGTGCTCAGCGTTCACGCCGAAGGCGCGCAGGTCTACGAGTGCAAGGCTGGCCTCGAAGGCAAGCTGGCCTGGGCCTTTCGCGAACCGATCGCAACGCTGATGGCCGACGGCAAGACCGTCGGCCGCCACTATGCCGGACCGAACTGGGAGCATGTCGACGGCAGCGTCGTGCTCGGCCGGACTTCCGGCAGTGCGCCCGGCGCGACGCCGAACGACATTCCCTGGCTCAAGCTCGAGGTGATCTCGCGGCGCGGCAGCGGCACGCTGTCCGGGGTCACCACGGTGCAGCGGATCAACACCGCGGGTGGCATCCTCGAAGGCCCCTGCGACAAGGCCGGCGCGACCCACAGCGCGCCATACTCCGCGGACTACGTGTTTCTCCGCAAGGGCTGAGCGGCTCGTCGCCAAGGGCAAGACCCCGTAGGATGGGTTTCTCTGCGCTCTACCCATCCTACGATGTCGTTTCGTCGAAAGCAGGGACCACAACCACAGAGAGGTGTTGTGGCACGAACAAGATCCGTAGGGTGGGCAAAGCGACAGCGTGCCCACCATCAAGCGCTCCACTCGCGATGGTGGGCACGCTTCCGCCGGAGCTTGTTTGAGCCGCGGTGCACGAAGTCGCTTTGCCCACCCTACAGCTTCCGCCTTGTGTCGCACACTCTCTCCGCCGTCATGATGCGCGTGCTCGTCAGTCACACCCATCACGTCCACCGCATCTCACGGGGCGATGCGAAACTCGCCCCTACAAGGGCCGCCCGAACAATCCCAAGCCAGTTTGGAGGACTCACGCCATCAGCGATCCCAGGAAACGGATCGCCGGGATGCTCGGCAGGAACGCATAGGCGCCGCCCCGAGTCCGGACGAACCGCGGCAACCCCCGCAGCCGGATCGTCGTGCCGGATTTGAGCGGCAAGTCGAACCAGCTGGTGCCGGGATCGTTCGCGCCTGTGATCGGATCGTTGGAGCCGGTGATGCGCGGATCCTGCAGGCCAAGATTCAGCCAATCACAGGACATGGCCTCGAACTGTGCGCCGAGACTCGCCCCAATGAAGTTGCCGAGCAGGCCCCGTTCCGGTTCGGGTTTGCTCGGATCACGAGGCTTCCCCGGATCATGGAGTGGTCCATAGGGCATCCCACGCCGAACAAGACGCCGACTGTTGTTCGCCACCCGTTGCACGATCTGGCCGCCCCGCGGGTTGCTCCGCCGGATATGCGCCCCAAAGGGGCAGCGGGAGTCGCCAACGTAGTCAAAATTCGCCTGATCCACTTTGGGATCAGGCGCATCCGGGGACAGCGCCATCGGCGTGCCATCGCGCCACCGGCCGCACAGGTGGGCAGCGACGACCTCGCGCAAGGCCGCGTGACGTGACAGGCCTTCGATTGACAAGGCTTGGCCGATTTTCGCTTCAGCACCGGGCGGCAGCAACTCGTCGATTAGCGGGCGTGTGAGCAAGTCCGACGCGGCCCGATCAAGATACTCCTCGAAGCCAACCACATCCTGTTCCAGCACGCGGAAGGCGTTGAAGGTGCCGTTGTGTCCCAATGCTTCGGGTTGAGGCACCCGCCAAGTCAAACCTTCGAAGTTGGTCGGATGTCCCAGCAACACGGTGCCGAGCGGCGCCTTGGGTTGCCCGTCTTCATAGCGTTGTCCGTCGTGAACCTCCGCGAATCTCGGTTGCATGATGTTGTCGCGATACCCGAAGTGAACGACGTCGTCGGGGAAGCTGCAGCCCTCAAGTGCACCGAGCAGCCTGAAGGCCTTTCCGTCGGTGAGGGCGTGCTGCTGGACTTGGTTCAGTTGCGCGACCTCGTCGGCGTAGATCGTGGCGATGAGATGGATCCGCTTGGGGGCATCGAAGGGGGCTGGCCAAGTTTCCGGCGCGTTCGGCGCGACATCGCCAAGCTTCAAGGCGCGGGCGTTCATGCCTTCGATGAATTCGTTCGGGAACATTTCAAGTGAAGAATTCGGCGTGCCGAGGGCGCGTAGTCCCTCGTAGGTCAAGCCAATGTTGAAGCAGGTCTCCGGCTTGGTTCTTCCCCAATTCCCGGTCGTGATCTGCGGAACATCGTCGCCGCGCCCCGATGTCGAGGCGGCGAGCCAGCGCCGGGCCGCGATGCGATCGGCGACTTCAAGAATGAGGTACCGCACGCGAGGCTTGCGATAGCCGCGCAAAATATTGCCCTGTACATCAGCGGCGTCGAATACTGCGCTCACCAGCCTATCCCCAGTTGGTTGCGGACCTGAGCCGCCGAAAATCCAGGATAAGCCCGGTAGCCGCTGCCGAGCGAAACGTTCGCGTTGGCGCGGAGCTGGAGGACCACTTTGCGCGGAAGCAGGCGCAAATCGTCATTGCCTGATGCGGCCTTGTCGCCGTTCAAAGCTTCCTGGTCTCTCAGAAGATCGGTGGCCGTGTCCGGCACCTGGTACAGGTCGCGCTCGTGCACCCATTGGATGAACGCCTCGACATTATGCTCGCAGGGAATCACGGCCTCCCCTCCTTCGACAAGTTTGACCACGGCGTTGAACACGCTGCCGATCGTAGCGATGAAGTCACGAATGTAATTGGTGAAGTCTCCGTCGTAGACGGAGAACATGCAAATATTGTCGCCGACAATGACGAAGCGCGCAAAGTGCACCGTGCCGACATTGTCCAATCCGGCATATATCGCATCCTTGTTTTGCGCGATCGCTAGCGCTGCCTTCGCTCTGCCGATCGGCGACTTCTCCTTCAGCGGCATGATCAGGTTCATCATGCACTGGAGATTGTCGCCAGGCTGGATCGATGGGTGGGGGCCACCGGGCAGCGGCTTCACCGGCATGCGCCACGCCCAGTAAGGCACCAGGACCCACGACGCCAAGCGCTGGAATACGCGCGTCTCGGGCAACCCGTTAACAAACCGATCGAACCATCCTTCCGCACCCGGCATCAGCTTAACTCCACCTGAAAGGGCACCCGTCGCGCATTTCACGCGAGACTTCATAAGCGCACCGGCGGGCGTGGAGGATCGGATCCCCGGAGGGCTCGATGCCACGTACGAGACGCCAGGGATTAAAACTGATGCGTTCGCCGTCCGCGACCTGATCCTTGGCGAGATTGGTGAGCGTAAGGGTGCCCATGACGACCCGGACTCGCCTGGCCGGCCAAGGCTTTGTGGGATCGTCGAGTGCGTCGCCCGCTTCGCCGATTGTCATCATCAGCATGAACCGGGCCGGCCACCGCCGCAGGCGCTCTTCAAGTTCATGGCGCAGATATTTATCGACCGGCGTAGCAACAGGATCGGACGTACGAACGCCTGCAACCGGCTGCCAGGAAAAGCGAACGGGACGACGTACTCCATGGGGATCTTCCACCATGAAGGTGTGGATGGCGTGATAGGTCGCGCGGGCATAGCTCACCGGGGCGCCGATCACCCCGGCTTCGAACACCGCCAACTGGGCGAACCGGCGCCGATTGGCGTAATTGAGTATTCCCGCACCGTCACTCGTCGTTTGCTTCGGGTACGGGTCGCGAGCAGGCTCCTTGAGCTGCAGCATGTCGAGAATCTTCCGCCACGGGGATTCTCTTTGAACCGGCTGCTGCCTGGCGATCTTGGTGAACTCGAAAAAGTCCTCAACATTGCGGGCGAAGAATTCGGCGAGCGTCGTAGCGATCAGGTCGGTTGCCGCCCCGTCCTGCAGGTGGAAACGTGTCGCCATTCCCCGAACATCGGACCATCCATCATGCTGCTTCGGCCCCCCTTGTCCGTTGGAGAACCTCACCGACACGCGAATGCGCTGTCCCTTGAAGTGCTCTGCGATGCAATAGTTGCGCGCCACGTCCGAAGCCATGAAATAGCCGTCTACGCCCACGCCGATCGTGTGCACCGGCCTTTGCCCGGGGGCAGGCTCCGGCAAATTGGCAATGATGGCGTCGACGAGCCGCCTTGCTACCGATGAATCGCCCATGCCCCCTCCATTGCGAACGGACCGGCATCCCAGGTGCCGTTGGCGCTTGACGCGTTAGGCCGTGTGGACAGTTACCTTATCCAGAGCAGAGTGGCGGCAATGGCGACGACGGCGAAGTAGTTTCGCGCGG
>NZ_JBEGDB010000149.1:0-18967 GCF_043638955.1 Bradyrhizobium sp. 31Argb
TGCAGCGATCCGATCACCTCAAAAGCTCTTGTGCCACGGGGGCCGTCCACATATGGGTCCCGGGTCCCGGCTACGCCGAGGCTTCGCCGCGGCGCGCAAGCCCGGGACGACGGCGGAGTGAGGGATAGCTTGGGCGTAAAGCTTCACGTAAGATCATTACTATCTTTCGTAAGCCCATTCCCTACCGGCGAGTTCTGATGTTCAAGACCCGATTTGCGATCGCGGCCGTCACGATGATTGCGGCGTTTTCGTCTGCGGCCTCCGCGCAGCAATTGTTGCCGGCACCCACACGTCAGGCACCGGCGGCCGCGCGGCCTGCGACGGTGCCCTCCTCGCGCGCGGCGGCCTGCCATAATGGCCAAAGCTTCGAGCGCTTCCTCGCCGATCTCAAGCAGCGCGCGGTGTCCGAAGGCGTGTCGCAGCAGGCGATCGCGGAAGCCTCGCCGTACCTCGTCTACAACCAGGGCATCGTCAACCGCGACCGCGGGCAGCGCGTGTTCGGACAGATCTTCACCGAGTTCGCAGGGAGAATGGCCGCGCCCTACCGGATGCAGCAGGGGCAGCAGCACATCAAGACTTATGCGGCGGCGTTCGCACGCGCGGAGAAGGAATACGGCGTGCCGCCGGCGGTGATCGCGGCGTTCTGGGGACTGGAGAGCGACTTCGGCGCCAACATGGGCAACCTTCCAACGCTGCCTTCGCTGGTGTCGCTTGCCTATGATTGCCGGCGCTCGGAGATGTTCCAGAACGAGACCATCGCGGCCTTGAAGATCATCGACCGCGGTGACCTTTCGGCCGATGAGATGGTCGGCTCCTGGGCCGGCGAGCTCGGGCAGACGCAATTCCTGCCGATGCACTATTTCAACTATGCCGTCGACTATGACGGCGATGGCCATCGCAATCTCTTGCGCAGCGGGCCCGACGTGATCGGCTCGACTGCGAACTATATCGCCAACGGATTGAAGTGGCGGCGCGGCGAGCCGTGGCTGCAGGAAGTGCGCGTGACCGCTTCCAACTTTCCGTGGGACCAGGCCGACCTCACGACCAAGCTGCCGCGCTCGAAATGGGCGCAACTGGGAATAACCTTTGCTGATGGAAGGCCACTGCCGAATGACGACATGCCGGCCTCGCTGCTGTTGCCGATGGGACGGATGGGGCCGGCGTTCCTGGCCTATGCGAATTTCGCCGCCTACACCGAATGGAACAATTCGCTGATCTATTCGACCACCGCCGGGTATCTGGCGAGCCGCATCGCAGGCAGCCCGCCGATGCTGCGGCCTTCGGCACCGGTGGCGCAATTGCCGTTCAACGAGATCAAGGAATTGCAGCAGCACCTGGTGCGCGCCGGCTTCAATGTCGGCAAGGTCGACGGCGTGCTCGGACAGGCGAGCCGCAGCGCGGTGAAGGCGATGCAGATCAAATATGGACTACCGGCGGATTCCTGGCCATCAGCGGAGCTGCTGGCGCGGATGCGCGGGCGCGCCCAGCCGACGGAAGCGGCAATGCCGGCCGTTCGTTAGACCCGCTTCGGGAAATGACGCCTCTGTGACAGGCTTCCTCAAGAGGTCGTTTTGCTGCACGTATCCTGATTTGCAACAAATCCTACTATGTTCGCCTGCATGTGCCGCTTTTGACGCCAGTCAAGCGACCGAACACCGCGCGTTGCTAGTCTGCACGAGAAGAATGGCTGGGGCATTGCGCCCATCGCCGCGATGCACAAATGTTGCGTATCGTTCATTTCCGGAAAGCCTCCCATGAGCCAATCCTCCAAACTGTTCGAGCCCCTCAAGCTTGGTCCGCTGACGCTGCCCAATCGGGCGGCGATGGCACCGTTGACGCGCAACCGCGCGGTGCCGCCCGGCATGGTGCCGAGCCCGCTCGCGGTCGACTATTACGCGCAGCGCGCCTCCGCCGGCCTCCTGATCACCGAGGCGAGCCAGGTCTCGCAACAGGGCCAAGGCTACCAGGACACGCCCGGCATCTATTCGAAGGAACAGATTGCGGGATGGCGCAAGGTTACCGACGCCGTGCATGCGCGCGGCGGACGCATCTTCATCCAGCTCTGGCATGTCGGCCGCATCTCCCACACCTTGCTGCAGCCGAACGGCGGCGCGCCGGTTGCGCCATCCGCGATCCGCGCCAAGACCAAGACCTTCGTGGGCGGCAGCTTTACCGATGTGTCCGAACCGCGAGCGCTCGAGTTTTCCGAAATACCCGGCATCATCGAAGACTTCCGGCGCGGCGCGGCGAACGCGATCGAAGCCGGATTTGACGGCGTCGAGATCCATGGCGCCAACGGCTATCTGCTCGACCAGTTCGCCAAGGATGGCACCAACAAGCGCACCGATGCCTATGGCGGCTCGATCGAGAATCGCGCGCGGCTGATGCTGGAAGTCTCCAAGGCGGTGGCCGCGGAAGTCGGCGCCGAGCGCACCGGCATCCGCATCTCGCCGGTGACCCCGGCCAATGACGTCTCCGACTCCAACCCGCAGCCGCTGTTCGATTACATCGTCGATGGGCTCAATGCGCTGAAGCTGGTCTATATCCACGTCATCGAAGGCGCGACCGGCGGGCCGCGCGATGTCGCGCCGTTCGACTATGCGTCATTACGCAAGCGCTTCAAGCAGGCGTATATGGCCAACAACGGCTATGACTTCGCGCTGGCGAACAAGGTGCTGGAATCCGGCGCCGCCGACCTGATCGCGTTCGGCAAGCTGTTCATCTCCAACCCCGACCTGGTCGAGCGTCTGAAGCAGGGCGCCGTGCTGAACGAATGGGACAAGAACACGTTCTACGGCGGCGGCGCGAAGGGTTATACGGACTATCCGACGCTGGAGGCGGTGGAGGCGGCGGAGTAGCCGCGAATACCGCCGCCATTGCGAGGAGCGACAGCGACGAAGCAATCCATGCCTGCCGCAAGTGGAGAGATGGATTGCTTCGCTTCGCTCGCAATGACGGGTGGAAAGAACGACGTCTTTCTCCCACTGTCATTCCGGGGCAGCCCGCAGGGCTGAACCCGGAATCTATTCCACCACGTGCTTACTGTCCGATGGATTCCGTCATGCCCGGGCTTGTCCCGGGCATCCACGTCTTTCCATACCCGCGGCAACGCGTGGATGGCCGGGACGAGCCCGGCCAAGACGGCGTTGCGGGAGCTTACTTCGCTTCCGCACGCTTCGGCGGGGTGGCGGGCCACGACTTGATCAGGGTGTCGTAGTCGACTGTCTCGCCCTTCGGCTTCTCGTTGGCGAGCTTGCGCTGGGGCGCGATGGTGCCGTCCTTCTCGGCCTTGGCGAACCAGTATTCCGCCTTCTCCTTCTTGTTCAGCTTCGGACCGCAGGCGCCCTGCACGCCTGATTTCTCGAGCCGCTCCATCACCGAATCCTGGGCCGCGGCCAGAGCGTCCATCGCCTGCTGCGGCGTCTTCGCACCCGACGACGCATCGCCGATGTTCTGCCACCAGAGCTGGGCGAGCTTCGGATAATCAGGCACATTGTTGCCGGTCGGGGTCCACTGCACGCGCGCGGGCGAGCGGTAGAACTCGATCAGGCCGCCGAGCTTCGGCGCGCGCTCGGTGAACGACTTGTCCCAGATGTCGGACTCGCGGATGAAGGTGAGACCGACATGGCTCTTCTTCAACGACACCGTCTTGGAGACGATGAACTGCAGATAGAGCCAGGCCGCCTTGCGGCGATCCGCCGGCGTCGACTTCAGAAGCGTCAGCGAGCCGGCGTCCTGATAGCCGAGCTTCATGCCTTCCCGCCAGTACGAGCCGTGCGGCGACGGGGCCATGCGCCATTTCGGCGTGCCGTCCGCGTTCATGACGGGAATGCCGGGCTTCACCATGTCGGCAGTGAACGCGGTGTACCAGAAGATCTGCTGGGCGATGTTGCCCTGCGCCGGCACCGGGCCCGATTCAGAGAAGGTCATGCCCTGCGCCTGCGGCGGGGCATACTTCTTCAGCCACTCCAGATATTTGGTGATCGAGTAGACCGCGGCCGGACCATTGGTGTCGCCGCCGCGCTCGACTGACGAACCCACGGGACGGCAGCCTTCCATGCGGATGCCCCACTCGTCGACCGGCAGACCGTTCGGAATGCCCCTGTCGCCATTGCCCGCCATCGACAGCCAGGCGTCGGTGAAGCGCCAGCCGAGCGAGGGGTCCTTCTTGCCATAGTCCATATGGCCGTAGACCTTGACGCCGTTGATTTCCTTGATGTCGTTGGTGAAGAACTCGGCGATATCTTCATACGCCGACCAGTTCACGGGCACGCCGAGCTCGTAGCCATACTTGGCCTTGAACTTGGCCTTGTAGTCGGGGTTGGTGAACCAGTCGTAGCGGAACCAGTAGACGTTGGCGAACTGCTGGTCTGGCAATTGATAGAGCTTGCCGTCCGGCGCTGTCGTGAACGACTTGCCGATGAAGTCGTTGACTTCGAGATAGGGATCGGTGACGTCCTTGCCCTCGCCGGTCATGTAGTCCGACAGCACGATGGTCTGGCCGTAGCGGAAATGCGTGCCGATCAGGTCGCTATCGTTGATCCAGCCGTCATAGACGTTCTTGCCGGACTGCATCTGGGTCTGCAGCTTCTCGACGACGTCGCCTTCCTGGATGGTGTCGTGCTTGAGCTTGATGCCGGTGATTTCGCTGAATGCCTTGGCGAGGGTCTTCGCCTCATATTCATGCGTCGTGATGGTTTCCGACACGACGTTGATTTCCATGCCCTTGAAGGGCTCGGCCGCCTTCGCGAACCATTGCAGCTCCTTCATCTGGTCTTCCTTCGACAGGGTCGAAGGCTGGAATTCGCTGTCGATCCATTTCTGGTTGACGGCGTCGTCGGCGCGCGCCGGTGCGCTGACGGTGGCGGCGGCCGCGATCAGCGCGGCGGCGCTGGTCATCGTAAGCAGACGGCCCCTGGTGGTTCCTCTCAAATGTCGCATGGCGTTTCCTCCTGATATAGCGACAAAACAATTCAGGTCCGGGTTGGCCCCGGATCTGCTCTTCTTCACTTCCTCAGACGGTGCGGAAAATCACAACGGCCGTGGCAAGCGAAATCAGTGTGGCGAGCCACAGGCTCGAAAGCTCGACGCCCTCCTCCCCGATGGGCAGCGTGGTGATGGAGTCGGTGCCGACGACGCCGATCCAGACGAGATGGATGACGGCGGCGAGCACCAGCGAGATGAAGAGACGATCGCCGCGCGTGGTCGGAATCCTGAGCACGCCGACCCGCTCGGCTTCGGGATAGGCGACCGCGAGCCAGGTCATCACCGCCAGCGTCATGCCGAGCAGCGCAAAGAAGATCGCCGTCGGCAGCGTCCAGGCCATCCATGCGATGCTTTCCATGGGGCGCCTCCTACACGCGACCGAGCGCGAAGCCGCGCGCGATATAGTTGCGGACGAACCAGATCACGAGCGCGCCCGGGATGATCGTGAGCGCGCCGGCCGCGGCGAGCAGGCCCCAATCCATGCCGGCGGCGGAGACCGTGCGCGTCATCACCGCCGAGATCGGCTTGGCATCCACCGAGGTCAGCGTGCGCGCGAGCAACAGCTCGACCCAGGAGAACATGAAGCAGAAGAAGGCGGCCACCCCGATGCCGCTCGCGATCAGCGGCACCAGGATCTTGATGAAGAAGCGCGGGAAAGAATAGCCGTCGAGGAACGCAGTCTCGTCGATCTCGCGCGGCACGCTGGAGACGAAGCCTTCGAGGATCCAGACCGCGAGCGGAACGTTGAAGATGCAATGCGCCAGCGCCACCGCCCAGGGCGTATCGAACAGGCCGATCGCGGAATAGAGGTTGAAGAACGGCAGCGCATAGACCGCGGCCGGCGCCATGCGGTTGGAAAGCAGCCAGAAGAACAAATGCTTGTCGCCGAGGAAGCGGTAGCGCGAGAAGCCGTAAGCCGCCGGCAGCGCCACCGAGATCGAGATCACGGTGTTGATGACGACATATTTCAGCGAGTTGATATAGCCGGAATACCAGCTCTCGTCGGTGAAGATCCGCTTGTAGTTCTCGATCGTCGGCTGGTGCGGCCACAGCGTCATGGTCGAGACGATCTCGCTGTTGGTCTTGAAGCTCATGTTGATGAGCCAGTAGATCGGCAACAACAGGAAGATCAGGAACAGCGAGATGATGAGGCGGCGCCCGGGAATCGTGCCCATCACACAGCTCCCTCTTTTTGCGGGCGCTCGGCGCCGGCATTGGTCATGACGGTGTAGAACACCCAGCAGACGATCAGGATGATAAGGTTGTAGACCAGCGACAGCGCCGCGGCCTTGCCGAGATCGAACTGACCGAGCGCGATCTTGACGAGCTCGATCGAGATGAAAGTGGTCGAATTGCCCGGCCCGCCGCCGGTGACGACGAACGGCTCGGTGTAGATCATGAAGCTGTCCATGAAGCGCAGCAGCACCGCGATCAGGAGCACGCGGTTCATTTTCGGCAACTGGATCGCGCGGAACACCGCCCAGCGCGATGCGCCGTCGATCTGCGCTGCCTGATAGTACGCATCCGGAATCGACTTCAGGCCGGCATAGCAGAGCAGCGCCACCAGACTGGTCCAGTGCCAGACGTCCATTACGATCACGGTCGCCCAGGCGTCGAGTTCGTTGGAGACGTAGTTGTAAGGGATACCCAGGCTGTTGAGGGTGTAGCCGAGCAGGCCGATATCTGGACGGCCGAAGATCTGCCAGATGGTGCCGACCACGTTAAACGGGATCAACAGCGGCAGCGCCAGGATCACGAGGCAGACGGCGACGGTCCAGCCCTCGCGCGGCATCGACAACGCGACGACGATACCGAGCGGTATCTCGATCGCGAGGATGATCGCGGAGAAGATCAGGTTGCGCCAGAGCGATGCAAAGAAGCGTTCGCCGAGGTCGGTGGTGGGATCGAGCAATTCCTTGAACCAGCCGACGCCGTTCCAGAAGAACTGGTTGTTGCCGAAAGTGTCCTGCATCGAATAGTTCACCACCGTCATCAGCGGCAGCACCGCGGAGAACGCGACCACCAGGAACACCGGCAGCACCAGGAACCAGGCTTTCTGGTTGACCGTCTTGTCCATCAGGCGACCCCCTCGACCAGGCGGCTGTCGGCATAGACGTGCACATGCGCGGGATCGAACACGAGCCCGGCGTTGTTGTCCGGCACCGAGAATCCCGGCGGCACGCGCGCGGCGAACTTTGAATCGCCGACGCGCACCCGCGCAAATCGGATGCGGCCGAGATCGTCGATCCGCTCGATCGTTGCCGCCAGCAGGCCCGAGGCGGGCGGCGCGACGTCGACGAACTCCGGCCGCACCCCGATCTCGATCTTCGCGCCGGCGGGCAGCACGCCGTAATTGCGATGCAGGCCGATGGTGTGGCCATCGATGCGCGCCTCGCGCCCATCGACATGCGCCGGCACGATGTTCATGCCGGGCGAGCCGATGAAATAGCCGACAAAGGTGTGCGCGGGCTTATCAAATAGTTCAGCCGGTGTGCCGCTCTGCACCACGCGCCCGTCATGCATGACGACGACGGTATCGGCAAAGGTCAGCGCCTCCGTCTGGTCGTGGGTGACATAGATCATGGTGAGGTCGAGCTCGCGGTGCAGCGCCTTCAATTTCGAACGGAGCTGCCATTTCAATTCGGGATCGATGACGGTCAGCGGCTCGTCGAACAGGATCGCGGCGACATCGGATCGCACCAAGCCGCGGCCGAGCGAGATCTTCTGCTTGGCATCGGCGGTGAGCCGCGTCGCCTTGCGGTTGAGGTAGGGCGCAAGATCGAGCAGCTCGGCGATCCGCTTCACGCGCGCTGATATCTCCGCCTTCGGCACGCCGCGGTTCTTGAGCGGAAAGGCCAGATTCTCGCCGACCGTCATGGTGTCGTAGATGACCGGAAACTGGAACACCTGCGCGATGTTGCGCTTCTGCGTCGACAGCGGCGTGATGTCCTTGCCGTCGAACAGGATCTTTCCGCGCGACGGCGTCACGATGCCCGAGATGAGATTGAGCAGCGTGGTCTTGCCGCAGCCGGAGGGGCCGAGCAGCGCATAGGCGCCGCCCTGCCGCCACGTCATCGTCACCGGCTTCAAGGCGAAGGATTCCGGCGGCGCGTTATCGCCGCTGTAGGAGTGGGCGAGATCGACGAGGTCAATGCGGGACATGCGCCATCTCCCTCAAGTGCGGCCGGGCGCGGCGACCAGGCGGTCGGCCAGGTCGAACACGAAGACGTTGTCGGGATCGAGCGCGACGTTGAGCGCCTTCCCCGGTTCATACTCATGCACGCCGTGCAGCACCGCGACCCAATTGGCGGAATCGCGCTGCAAATGGATAAAACTCTCGGAGCCGGTGATCTCGGTCACGCTGACGGTAGCCGGAAATACGTGACGGCCGGCGGCGCCTTTCGCGACTTCGAGCTGATGCGCGCGGAAGCCGACCCGATAGGCGCCATCGGCAAGGTTCGCATAAAGGCCGGTCGCGGGCGCGCGCGTGCCGCCGGCATAGTGCACGGTGCCGTGCCTCTTCTCGATATTGACGATGTTGAGCGGCGGATCGGAATAGACCTGAGCGACGCGCAGCGTCTCGGGCTGCCGATACACCCGCGAGCTGGCGCCGGCCTGCAGCACGCGTCCTTGCCACATGCAGATGGTGTCACCGCCGAGCAGCAGCGCTTCCGACGGCTCCGTGGTGGCGTAGACGAAGATCGCGCCTGAGGCCTCGAAGATGCGCGGCAGTTCGGTGCGCAGTTCTTCGCGCAGCTTGTAATCGAGATTGGCGAGCGGCTCGTCGAGCAGCACGAGGTCGGCGCCCTTGACCAGCGCGCGCGCGATCGCGGTGCGCTGCTGCTGACCACCGGAGAGCTGCAGCGGCGTGCGCTTCAGAAAGGGCTCAAGCCGCAACAGCTTTGCGGCATCCGCCACGCGCTTGTCGATCTCCTCGCGCGGCCGTCCCTGCACACGCAAGGGCGAGGCGATGTTCTCATAGACCGAGAGCGAGGGATAGTTGATGAACTGCTGGTAGACCATCGCGACCGAGCGCTGGCGCACATCGATGCCGGTGACGTCCGCACCGTCGACCAGCACGCGGCCGCTCGTCGGCTTGTCGAGGCCGGCGAGCAACCGCATGATCGAGGTCTTGCCTGATAGCGTCGGCCCGAGCAGCACGCTCAGCGTGCCGCGCTCGAGCGTCAGCGCGACATCGTGGATGGCCGGGATGCCGTCCACGGTGCGCGTGACGTGGTCGAGCGTGACGCTCATGGCCGTCCTCCCGCCTCGCGTAGCGGACGTTCGCCGGACAGTCCATGAGCGGCGATCCATTCGTCGAGCGCCGATATCTCGGCGGCCGACATCCTCAAACCCAGTTTGGAGCGGCGCCAGACGATGTCTTCGGCGGTCAACGCCCATTCGTTCGCCATCAGGTACCTGACTTCGCTTTCCGTCAAGGTGGCGCCGAAGGACTTTCCGAGATCGCCGATCGATTTCGCGCTGCCGAGTACTTTTGTCGCACGCGTGCCGTAGGCGTGTGCGAGCCGGCTCGCATGCGGCGCCGACAGGAACGGATAGTCGCGCACGAGTTCCGCAGCGAGCGCATCGACCGCGGAGACATCCATGTCGCCGCCGGGCAGCGGCGACTTGCCGGTCCAGCCCTCGCGGGCTTTCGCGCTGCGCAAATAGGGCGCAAGGCGCTCAAGCGCTTCTTCCGCCAATCGCCGATAGGTCGTGATCTTGCCGCCATAGATCGAGAGCAGCGGCACGCCGCCGGGCGTATCGAGCTCGAACACGTAATCGCGTGTGGCGGCCTTGGCCTCGCTCGCACCGTCATCATAGAGCGGGCGCACACCGGAATAGGTCCAGACCACATCCTCCCGCTTCACCGGCTTTGCGAGATACTCGCTGACGGAAGCGCAGAGATAACTGATCTCCTCCTCCGTCGCCTTCACCTTGGCGGGGTCGCCGTCATAGTCACGGTCAGTGGTGCCGATCAGCGAGAAATCATTCTGATAGGGAATCACGAAGACGATGCGGCCATCGGCGTTCTGGAAGATGTAAGCGCGGTCGTGGTCGTAGAGTTTTCTCACCACGATATGCGAGCCTTGCACGAGCCGCACTTTTGCGCGCGCGTTGACGCCGGCGCTCGAAGTCAGCACCTCTTCGACCCATGGACCGCCGGCATTGACCAGCGCACGCGCACGCACCGTCCGCCGCGCGCCGCTGCCTTCGTCCTCGACCGTGACATTCCAGAGACCGTCAGCCCGCCTGATCTCGACGGCGCGGGTGCGCGTGCAGATCTCGGCGCCGCGATCGGCGGCATCGCGCGCGGTCAGCACGACCAGCCGCGCGTCGTCGACGAAGCAATCGGAATACTCGAACCCTTTGACGTAGCGATTCTTGATCAGGGGCTTGCCGACCTCGTCGCGACTGAGGTCCACCGACCGGGTCGGCGGCAGCAGGTGCCGGCCGCCGATGTGATCATAAAGGAACAGCCCGAGCCGGAGCAGCCAGGCCGGGCGCAGGCCGGCATGGTGCGGCAAAACGAAACGCAGAGGGCGGATGATATGGGGCGCGATCTGCCAGAGGATCTCGCGCTCGATCAGGGCCTCACGGACCAGGCGGAACTCGTAATATTCGAGATAGCGCAGCCCGCCATGCACGAGCTTGGTCGACCAGGACGACGTCCCGCTCGCCAAATCATTCATTTCACAGAGGAAAACGGAATTACCCCGCCCCGCCGCATCGCGCGCGATGCCGCAGCCGTTGATGCCGCCCCCAATGATTGCGAGGTCGAAAATCCGATCCAACAGACGCTTCCCCGGCCGCTCGCGTTCGCTTTCGGCGATTTCGCTTTCGGATTCGATTAGATCACAACGAAAAACGAAAGCAAACCGAAAATGGGGAACCGGGGTCTGCGACTTGGGGATGAGGCGGGATTCGGGGCGATATCGGGCCTCATCCTCCGAGACGCGCGTTCCGCGCTCCTCAGGATGAGGGGCGGACGGCCATGCCATCCTTTCCGTCATTGCGAGGAGCGATAGCGACGAAGCAATCCATGCCTGCGCGAGTGGAGGGATGGATTGCTTCGCTGCGCTCGCAATGATGTGGAGGAGAGAGCGGCGCGCTCGCATCTATCCCCTCACCCTGAGGAGGCCGCGAAGCGGGCGTCTCGAAGGGCGAGGCCACCAGCGCTGCTACACGCTCCGCAGCGTCACTGGCGCGGGCTCGGGTGTGGTGTCGTCGATGTCGGCCGCTGGCTTGTCCATCGCCACGACCACCTCGATGCCTCTGCTGTGGCAGATGTTCGCCAGTTCCGCCGGCAATGCGGTGTCGGTGATGAAGGTCTGGATCTGGCTGATATGGGCGATGCGGACCGGGGCGCTGCGGCGGAGTTTTGTTGAGTCCGCCACCAGCATCACGTTGCGCGCGTTGGCGATGATGGCCTGGGCGACCTGGACTTCACGATAGTCGAAATCCAGGAGCGCGCCCTCCTCGTCGATCGCCGACGCGCCGATGATCGCGTAGTCGACCTTGAACTGGCCGATCAGTTGCGTCGCGGTCGAGCCGACCACGGCGCCGTCGGCGCGCCGCACGGTACCGCCCGCCACCACCACCTCGATGCGGGGATGGCGGTACAGCAGCATCGCGACATTGAGGTTGTTGGTAATGACGAGCAGCCCCTCATGCGAGGTCAGCGCGCTCGCGACCTCCTCCGTGGTGGTGCCGATATTGATGAACAGCGAGCAGCCGTTCGGAATGCGCGCGGCGGCTGCCGCCCCAATCGCCTTCTTCTCTTCGGCGGCGACGAACCGCCGCGCCTCATAGGCAAGATTTTCCACGCCGGAGGCGATGATCGCGCCGCCATGGATGCGCGTCAGCGAACGCCGGTCGCAGAGATCATTGAGGTCCTTGCGGATGGTCTGCGCGGAGACTTCGAAACGTTTGGCAAGGTCCTCCACCATCACGCGGCCAAAGGCGCGCGCGAGGTTTAGGATCTCGGTCTGGCGATGGGTCAATACGGGCACGGCGGCACCTTGCGACATCGAAAGCCGCATGCTGCGGCGGTTTGGCGCCAAGGTCAACGCGCTAGTTGTAGCCCGGATGGAGCGCAGCGTAATCCGGGAAACGGCACGGCATGGCGTCTCCCCGGATTGCGCTGCGCTCCATCCTGGCTACGGGCTTCCTGGAATCTATGATGCCAGCTTCAGCTCGCCGTCGGCGAGGCGGCGTGCGGCGCCTCGGCTTCGCGGGCGTTGCGGAAGAGCTGGCCTTCCAATCGGTTGAATTCAGGACTGGCCGCAAAGAAGCGATAGCCACGCTCATCGCGCACGACGATGCCGGCCGGATTGGAGCCGACTTCGATGATGTAGGTATCAGACATTTCCCAGTCCCAATTGAAGTGCGGGCCTATAACGTGATGGGAGCCTGATCGTTCCGCGCTTTCATCACTGCTGCGTCCCGCGAAAAGCGATGGCCAGCGCGGCGAATTGTCCTGATATCGCCGCATTCCCGAACACCGAATCACCTGCTCTCACGAGGTGTGGGATACGAGCGGCTGATAACAACTGTGTGTAAGCGAGGAGACGTCTTGGTTACGTCGCAAGCGTGGCGCCGTCGCGCTGGATCGGCTGCGGCTGGCCATGGTCGTCGATCGAGACGTAAGTAAAATTGCCATCGGTGACCAGGATCGATTGCCGTTCCTTGCGGCGCAGCACCCAGGCTTCGAGATGGACGGTGATCGAGGTGCGGCCGATCCGCACAAGGTTGGCGTGCACGGAGACGAGATCGCCGACATAGACGGCTTTACGAAAATTCATCGCTTCGATCGCGACCGTCACCGTGCGCGATCGCGCGACCTTCGAGGCGAACACGCCGCCGCCGAGATCCATCTGGCTGAGCAGCCAGCCGCCGAAGATATCGCCATTGGCGTTGGTATCCGCCGGCATCGCCAGCGTGCGGATGCAGAGATCGCCTTGCGGCTCGTTTTGCGCCATCGGAACGGTCGTGTCAGTCACTTGAAACTCTCCCAGCCGGCATCGGGCGCGAAGCGGCCGCCGAACTTCTGCTCGAGTGCCTGCAAGGTGGACACTACATTCTCGACACCGCGCGTGCGGGCGTAATTCAGCGGACCGCCACGGAACGGGGCATAGCCGGTGCCGAAGATCATCGCGCCGTCGACCACGTCGGCATTGTCGACGATGCCTTCACGCAGGCAGGCGACGCAGACATTCGACATCGGCAGCACCAGGCGGTCGATCATCTCCTGTGTCGGCTCGGCGGTCGATGTCACAGCGGACGTCTTGTCTGGCTTACCATCCTTCCACACGTAAAAACCCTTGCCCGTCTTGCGGCCAAGTTCGCCTTTCGTCACCTTTTCGCGCAGCCAGGCTGGCGTCGGCGGCAACAGGTCGCCGAATTTCGAGCGCAGCATGTCGCCAACGTCGAGGCAGATATCGAGGCCGACCTGGTCGGCAAGCTCGATCGGCCCCATCGGCATGCCGAATTTCTTCGCGGCCGCATCGATGACTGATTTATCGACCTTCTCATCCAGCAGCAGCATCGCTTCCAGCATGTAGGGCGTCAGCGCGCGGTTGACGAGGAAGCCGGGCGAACTCTTCACTGATAGCGGCAGGCGGTCGATGGCGCCGACGAAGGCAAGCGCCTGCTTCAACAGCTCGGCGTCGGTGCCGTCATGGCTGACGACCTCGACGAGCTGCAATCGCGAGACCGGATTGAAGAAATGCAGGCCGAGCAAGCGCTCCGGCTTTTCCAGCGTCGCGCGCAAATCCTGCAGCGGGATGCTGGAGGTGTTGGTCGCAAGGATTGCGCCCGGCTTCATCTTCGGCTCGATGCCGGCATAGACCTTCTGCTTCAGCTCGAGCTTTTCCGGCACCGCCTCGATGATGAGGTCGGCGTTGCGCACGCCCTCGCCGTCCATATCCGGGATCAGCCGATCATGCGCATCGCGCACGTCCGTGCGCTTGCGGATGATCTTCCTGTAGAGATCGTCGGCGCGCTTGATCGCGCCCGCGATCGGCTCCGGCTTCATGTCCGACAGCGTAACGCGCAGATCCTGTCCTGCGCACCAGGCGGCGATATCGCCGCCCATCGCGCCGGCGCCGATGATGTGGACATGCGCGATCCTGTTGCCGCTGCCTGCGAGCTTCTTCATCTGCTCGCGCAGGAAGAAGACGCGGATCAGGTTCTGCGCGGTCGGCGTCACCATCAATTCGGCGAAGGAACGCTTTTCCGCATTCAGCATCGCCGACTTTTCGCTGCCGTATTTTTCCCAGAGATCGATCAGCGCGTAAGGCGCGGGATAGTGCGCCTGCGGCGCGGCCTTGGCGGCCTCGCTGCGCATGCGCGAAGCGAGAAAGCCGCGCACCGGGCCGAAGTTCAGGAGCGTGTTGACCGACCCGGGCCTGGCGCGCTTCAGGCGGCCGAACACCGCGTCCTTCACCGCGTTCCTGACATGGCGCTCCTGCGTCACCGCATCGACCAGGCCGAGCGATTTGGCCCGGCGCGCATCGATGGTCTTGCCCGTCAGCATCAGGCTCATCGCCTGCATCGGATTGACGAGCTGCGTGAAGCGCACGGTGCCACCTAAGCCGGGATGCAGGCCGAGCATCACCTCGGGAAAGCCGAAGCGCGCGCCATCAATGGCGATCCGCGACTGGCAGGCCAGCGCGACTTCGAGGCCGCCGCCGAGGCAGAAGCCGTGGATCACGGCGACCGTCGGCACGCGCAGCGCTTCGAGCCGGTTGATGACCGCATGCGCGCGGCCGATCTCGGCTTCGACCAAGCGCGCATCGCTGGCGCCGCGGAATTCATTGACATCGGCACCGGCGATGAAGCCGCTCTTCTTCGCCGAGCGGATGACGAGGCCGGTCGGACGCTGGCTTTCGAGCGAAGACAGCACCGCATCGAATTCCTCGAGCACCTCGGCGTTCAGCGTGTTGGCGCTGGCGCCTTCGCGGTCGAACAGGAGCCAGGCGATGCCGTCGCCATCACGCGTCAGCCTGAAATGCTTGTAGGGACCGGCTTCCGGCACGGGCCCGAGTTCGAGCACGCGGTCGGCGAGGATGTTCATGATCTGCGAATCCATGATCACACCGTCTCTATCAGCATGGCGCCGCCCTGCCCGCCGCCGATGCATTCGGTGGCGATGCCGCGCCGCGTGCCGAGCCGCTTCATGGCGTTGACGAGATGCAGCACGATGCGGTTGCCGCTGGTGCCGACGGGATGGCCGAGGCTGATGGCGCCGCCATCGATATTCAGCTTCGCTCGATCGATCTCGCCCGCCGCGCCCTCGAGGCCGAGAATTTCGCGGCAAAATTTTTCATCGTTCCAGGCCGCAAGACAGCCGAGCACCTGTGTCGCAAAGGCCTCGTTCAACTCCCAGGTCTCGACATCCTGCAGGGTCAGTTCGTTGCGCTTCAGCAGCGCGGTCGCTGACAGCACGGGGCCGAGCCCCATGATAGCAGGATCGAGCGCCGCCCACTGGCTGTCGAGGATGACGGCCTTCGGCTTCAGCCCGTGCTTTGCCACCGCCTCTTCGGACGCGAGGATCACCCAGGAGGCGCCGTCGGTGATCTGCGAGGAATTGCCCGCGGTGACCTGTCCCCACGGCCGCTCGAATACCGGCTTCAGTTTTGCCAACGTCTCCGGCGTCGAGTCCGGGCGGACGCCGTCATCGTGATCGTAGAACTTGCCGTCGCGCGAGAACGACGTCTCGACTTCGCCCTTCAGCCAGCCTTCGCTCTGCGCTTTTGCCAGGCGGCGGTGGCTCTCGGCGGCATAGGCATCCGATTGCGCGCGGGTGATGCCGAAGAGATGGCCGACGACCTCGGCGGTCTGGCCCATGTTGAGCTCGGTGATGGGATCGGTGAGCCCGCGCTCCAGGCCGATGATCGGCTTGAAATAGCCGGGACGGAGCTTGAAGAAGGCGGCGATCTTCGCACCCATGCTCTTGGCGCCGGCAAGGCCAGCAAACCAACGCACGCCGGCGTTGGGCCAGACCAATGGCGCATGGCTCAGCGCCTCGGCGCCGCCGGCGAGGATGAGATCGGCTGTGCCTTCGCGGATGTAGCGATAGCCGGTGTCGATCGACTGCATGCCGGAGCCGCAATTGATCTGCACGGTGAAGGCGACCATCTTCTCGCCCATGCCAAGCCGGAGCGCCGCGACGCGCGCCGGGTTCATCTCGTCGGCAATGACATTGACGCAGCCGAGGATCACCTGGTCGAAGCTATCGGGCGCGAACGGCTGCCGCGCCAGCAGCGGCCGGCCGCATTGCACGGCGAGGTCAACAGGCGTGAACGGCCCTGGACCGGAGCGCGCCTTCAGGAACGGCGTACGGCTGCCGTCGACGATAAAGACCGGTCGCGCCATCAGCTCGCAGCCCTCTGCTCTCCCAATTCCTGGAAGAACTGATGCACGTCGGCACCCTTCCTGTAAATCGGCGACAGCGCCTCGGGCGCGAAATCGTCGACCTCGATCACCGCGGCGACCGCCGCGCGGGCGGCGACTAGCTTATCTGCATCGGATTGCGTGATGACGCCCTTCTTCACTGCTTCATCCGGATCGCGCAGGCGCGCGGCGCGCATCTGCTTCGCGATATCGTCGGTCGCGGCAACCAGGCGGAAGGCCTTTTCCAGCCGCGCCACGCCGCCGTCGTCCTCGACGAAGGCGAGATCGGGGGTGACTCGATCGCGCGCGTCCGATGGCTCCAGCACAAGGGCGGCACACTGATGCACGACGCGGTCGGAGGGGCCGAGCACGCGGGCGCCGAACGGTTGGATCAAGAACTTCAGGATTACAGCCACGAACCGGTTTGGCAGGTTGGCGAGAATCTCCGCAAAACGGTTCTCGATGGTTTTAAAGCCGCTCGCCATGCACCATTCGAGCGCGGCGAAATCTTCTTTCTGCCGGCCTTCATCCTGCCAGCGCTTCAGCGCGGCGGAGAGCAGATAGAGCTCGGAGAGGATGTCGCCGAAACGGGCCGAGAGCATCTCCCTGCGCTTGAGCGCGCCGCCGAGCGTCAGCAGCGCCATGTCGGCGCAAATTGCGAAGGCTGAGGAATAGCGCGAGAGCTGGCGGTAGAATTTCGTGGCATCGCCCGCATCGGGCGCCGGCGCGAACAAGCCGAAGGTCCAACTCCGGCCCATGGCGCGGAACATGGTCTTGAAGGTATGGCCGATGTGCTTCCATAGCGCCTTGTCGAAGGCATCCAGGCCCTTAGCGCGGTCGGCCTCGCCGAGCGCGGTCATCTCCTCCAGCAGGTACGGATGAGCGCGGATCGCACCCTGGCCGAACACGATGAGATTGCGGGTGAGGATGTTGGCGCCTTCCACGGTGATGCCGACCGGCACCGCGCGATGCAGATTGCCGAGATAATTCTGCGGGCCGTCGATCACGGCCTTGCCGCCATGGATGTCCATGGCGTCATCGATCGCGATCCGCATCCGCTCGGTGGCGTGCAGTTTCATGATGCCGGAGATGACCGCGGGGTGATGGCCGGCGTTCAGCGCGGCGCAGGTCAGCCGCCGCGCGGCGTCGAGCAAATAGGTGGTGCCGACGATCCGCGCCAGCGGCTCCTCGACGCCTTCGAATTTGGAGATCGAGATGCCGAACTGTTCGCGGATACGGGCATAGGCACCGGTGGTGCGAGCGGCATAGGCGGCACCGGCAGCCGACAATGACGGCAGCGAGATGCCGCGGCCGGCGGCGAGCGCCGTCATCAGCATCTTCCAGCCCTCACCCAGCCGCTCCTTGCCGCCGATGATGTAGTCGAGCGGGATGAAGACGTCGCGGCCCCAGTTCGGGCCATTCTGGAACACCTGCATTGCCGGCAGATGGCGGTGGCCAATCTCGACGCCAGGCAGGTGGGTCGGGATCAGTGCAACGGTGATGCCGAGCTCTTCCTGGTCGCCGACGAGATGATCGGGATCGTAAGCCTTGAAGGCGAGACCGAGCAATGTGGCGACTGGGCCGAGCGTGATGTAGCGCTTGTGCCAGTTGAGGCGCAGGCCGATCACTTCGTTGCCCTCGAAATTGCCCTTGCAGATGATGCCGGTGTCGACCATCGAGGCCGCATCCGACCCTGCTTCGGGGCTGGTGAGGCCGAAGCACGGGATGTCGCGGCCGGAGGCCAGGCGCGGCAGCCATTTCTCCTGCTGCTCTTTGGTGCCGAAGCGCATCAGGAGCTCGCCGGGGCCGAGCGAGTTCGGCACCATCACGGTGACGGCGGCGGTCAGCGAGCGCGAGGAGAGTTTTCGCACCACCTCGGAATGCGCGTAAGGCGAGAAGCCGAGGCCGCCGAACTCCTTCGGGATGATCATGCCGAAGAATTTCTCGCGCTTGATGAAATCCCAGACCTCGCGCGGCAGGTCGCGCCATTCCCAGAAAATCTTCCATTCGTCGAGCATTTTGCAGAGCTCGTCGACGGGGCCGCTCAAGAAGGCTTTTTCCTCTTCCGTCAGTTCGGCTTGCGGATAGGCCAGCAGCTTCGACCAATCGGGATTGCCGGAAAACAGGTCGGCGTCCCACCAGACGTCGCCGGCTTCCAGCGCCTCGCGCTCGGTGTCCGACATGGCCGGCATCACGCCGAGGGCGAACCCGAAGATCGGCTTGGTGATGACATCGCGGCGGAAACTCATGGCAGTATCCTCAAGATCGGCGACGCGTTCCGGCATATTTTAGCGGAAAGTGGCCGACAGAAGTGAACACTTCGCTGGCAAATTGGCGCGAATTGACGCGGTCGATATAACGACCGAAGTGCGGTGCCAGTTCCGGATGAGGTAAGCGCGGCTTGCCGGATGCACCTCGCCCCGCTTGCGGGGAGAGGTCGGATCGCATCGGAGATGCGATCCGGGTGAGGGGGAGCCTCCGCGAGTCGGTCTGTCACCGTGATCGGCGAGAGAGCCCCTTGTATCTGCACGGGCATGATTTGTGCGATGGAAGCGATTTAGCGTCTTGGCCGGTGGCCACCGGC
>NZ_JBEGDB010000014.1:0-59238 GCF_043638955.1 Bradyrhizobium sp. 31Argb
GGGATTTGTTGGGCATACGTTCTCCGTTAGAGAACTGTCCCTAATTTCCCGTGTCTCACTTTTGGGGGGCACTCCAGTGCGGCGTTCGACTTTGCCCCCGATTTCCTTCCCGGCAATGTCCGCTACATCGGGCCACTCCTGGATTCCTCGAACTGGTCGAAGCCGTGGATATCTCCCTGGTCCCACGGGGATCGTCCGCGCGCGCTAATTTCTTTCAGCACGACCAATCAGGATCAGACGGAAGCATTGCAACGTACGATCAACGCGGCAGGAAGCGTCGATATGGACGCGGTTGCAACACTCGGACCTGCTCTGGAACAGACAACTCTGCATGCGCCGGACAATGTCACGCTGCTGCCGAGCGCCCCGCATGATGCGGTCATGAAGGAAGCCTCGCTGGTTGTGAGCCACGGTGGCCACGGCACCACGAGCCGCTCGCTCGCCCACGGCCTGCCGCTTCTGGTCATGCCATTCGGACGCGATCAGGGCGACATTGCCGCGCGGGTCGAAGCCCGCGGCGTAGGGCTGGTCTTGCCGCCGACCGCTACGGAAACGGAAATTGCCGCTGCGATGACGCGCCTGATCCGGGAGCCGCAATTCCTCATCGCTGCCCGCCGGTTCAAGGACATCATTGCCGCCGAAGTCAGCGCAGCTCCGCTCGTCGGCGAAATGGAGGAAATCGTTCGAGCCGCGGCGAACGCCTGAATCCGGGATGTTCGCGTTCGCGAAAAAAGCCCGGCCCCCGCGAGGGGACCGGGCTGTCCGTCTACTGCTTGAGATCTGCTCAGCCGCGGGTGCGCGAGCGGATCATGAAGCTGTCGTAGGTGTATTCGGCGACCTGCCACCACAGATATTCGTCGGAGCGGTAGGCCTGCATCGCGTCGATCGACTTCTTGAAGTCGGGGTTGTTAGCGGAGATTTCGCTCCACAGCTCGTTGGTCGCCTTCAGGCAGGCTTCCAGCACCTCGTTGGTGAACGGACGGAGCTGCGTGCCGCCGGCAACCAGTCGCTTCAGCGCCGTCGGGTTCTGCAGGTCGTAGCGCGCGGCCATCCAGCTATTGGCATTCGCGGCCCCGTTGGTGAGGATCGCCTGGTAGTTCTTCGGCAGCGCATTCCACTTCTCGAGATTGACGAAAGCGTGGACGGTCGGGCCGCCTTCCCAGAAGCCCGGATAGTAGTAGTACTTCGCGACCTTCTGGAAGCCGAGCTTCTCGTCGTCATAGGGGCCGACCCACTCGGCAGCGTCGATGGTACCCTTCTCCAGCGCCGGATAGATGTCGCCGCCGGCAAGCTGCTGCGGCACCACGCCGACCTTCTGCAGGACCTGGCCGGCGATGCCGCCGATGCGGAATTTGAGGCCCGAGAGGTCGGCGACCGTCTTGATCTCCTTGCGGAACCAGCCGCCCATCTGGGTGCCGGTGTTGCCGCAGGGGAAACCGATCACGTTGAACTTCTTGAAGAACTCGTTGCCGAGCTGCTCACCGCCGCCCTGATACCACCAGGAGTTCTGCTGCCGCGCATTGAGGCCGAACGGGACGGAGGCGTAGATCGCGAAGGTCGGGTCCTTGCCCACGTAATAGTAGGCCACCGTATGCGACATCTCGACGGTGCCTGTCGACGTCGAGTCCAGCGCCTGCAGGCCCGGGGCGATCTCGCCAGCCGCGAACACCTGGATCTGGAATTTGTTGTCGGTCATCTCGGCGACGTATTTCGACAGCTGCTCAGCGCCGCCATAGATCGTGTCCAGCGACTTCGGGAAGCTCGAGGTCAAGCGCCACTTGATTTCGGGAGAAGACTGCGCGATCGCCGGCGCGGCGACCGCGGTCGCGGCCGCACCGGCCGCAGAAACTTTCAAAAAGTCACGACGCTTCATCTTAAGGCATCTCCTTGCGGGGCGTTTCCCATTTGTCCCCAAAACATCTCATCCGGGCGGGCGAATCCTCAGGCTCCGGGGCGCTTTGGCGGGGCCGTTTAACACGGATGGCCGCCCGCGGAAACGCGACATTGGCATGACGGGACTGGACGAAAGTCGGAGGGGCGCGAGGGGAAATACCAGGCGGAAATGACCGTCAAGCCGCGGCGATCACGCCCCGGAGCTGGTCGCGGACCTTGGTCCCGATTGCGCGGTAAATCGCCGCGTGCGGCCCGTCCGGCTCGCTATCTACCACCGGATTACCGGAATCCGAGGTGGTGCGGATCGCCATATGGAGGGGAATTTCGCCCAGGAACGGCACCCCCAGCCGCTCGGCCTCATGCCGGGCGCCGCCATGGCCGAAAATGTCCGACCGCGTGCCACAATGCGGGCACTGGAAATAGCTCATGTTCTCGACGATGCCGAGCACGGGCACGTTAACCTTTTTGAACATGGCGAGCCCGCGCCGCGCGTCGATCAGGGACAGGTCCTGCGGGGTCGAGATGATGATGGCGCCCTTGAGCGGGACGTTCTGCGCCAGCGTGAGCTGCGCGTCGCCGGTGCCGGGGGGCATGTCGACCACCAGCACATCGAGCGTGCCCCAAGCGACGTCGCGCAGCATCTGCGTGATCGCCGACATCACCATCGGCCCGCGCCAGATCATCGCGGTGTCTTCCTCGACCAGGAAGCCGATCGACATGATCGAGAGCCCGAAGCGGGAGACTGGGATCATCTTCTTGTCGTCGTTGAGCGCCGGCTTCTCGCGGATTCCGGTCAGCCGCGGCACCGAGGGACCGTAGATGTCGGCATCGAGCAGGCCGACGCGCAAACCGAGATCACGCAGGCCGAGCGCGAGATTGAGCGCGGTGGTCGATTTGCCGACACCGCCCTTGCCCGAGGCCACCGCGATGACGGCGGCGATCCCGGGGATTTCCGCCTGCCGCGACATCGGCGATGGCGCGCCCTGCGGCGGCCGATGCGTCGAGGCCGGCGCAATGCCGCCGCCGGCATGACGGTGCGGCTGCGGCGGGGCGGCCGAACCAGGCTTGCGCTCGGCGGTCAGCGCGATCATGGCGGCGGTGACGCCGGGAATGGCGCGCACGGCGCTCTCGGCCTGCGCGCGCACGCTTTCCCAGGCGCGCGCTTCCGCGGCATCGACATTGATCGAGAAGAACACCTTGCCGTCGCTGACCGTGATCGGCGACAGCACATTGGCATTGGTCAAAGCGACGCCGCGCGGCGACGTCACGCCCGCCAATTTCTCCAGAACCTGTTGCTGCGTCACGCTCACAGCCGCTCTCCTGCCGAATATCTTCATGCTGAGGTCACAGATATGACGGATCGGCAGAAAAGGGTAGTTGTGCCAGCGCAATAGATTCCGCGGTTTACGCCGCGCCCGAAAGGTTCCTACCTGCCGCCGACGTCGTCGGCGCGCTCGGCCGGCGCTGCGGCGTCTTGTTCCTTGGCGACCTCGTAATTCAGCTCGATCATCACGCCGTTGGGATCGTGCACAAAGATCTGCCAGAGGTCGCCGCCCGGAACCTGCCGGGAATCGAATTTCATGCCCTTGGACTGAAGGCGCTGCTTCATCGCCGTGAACCCGCGGCTGACAAAGGCGACATGATGGACCACGCCGGAGTCGGGCTTTTGCGGCTCGTCGGTCGGGGAAATGTCCACGAGGTGAACCACCGGCTTGCCCTCGCTGTACATCCAGGCGCCGGGAAAGGCGAAATTCGGCCGAGCGCCCTTCTCCAGGCCCAAAACCTCCTCATAGAACTTGACGGTTTCGGCGAGTTTCCGGGTGCGGATGTTGAAATGATCGAGCACGCCTACGCTTGCGCCCGCCTCTCTTCCATTCATGTCTCACTCCCATTTTTGTGAGGTTCGTTGGTGAGTTATCATAACACAAAACCGCTGATGTCGGCCAAACGAGCCGTTGCCCTCTGCGGCGCAGCGTTTATGGTGCGGCCCTCCCGCCTGAAAAACACCGTCCGGCCCGTCCAATGTCGCCGGCAAATCCCAAGGTTATTAGGCAAGAAACAAGGTAGCAGACATGGCTAAAGTCGCTTTTCTCGGTCTCGGCGTGATGGGTTTCCCTATGGCAGGACATCTCGTGAAAAAGGGGGGCCACGAGGTGACGGTGTACAATCGGACGCCGGCGAAGGCGCAGGCCTGGGTCGAGAAGTTCGGCGGCCGCGCGGCGCCGACGCCAAAGGCGGCGGCCGAAGGCCAGGATTTGGTGATGTGCTGCGTCGGCAATGACAACGACCTGCGCGCGGTCACGATCGGCCCGGAAGGCGCATTCGCCGGCATGAAGAAGGGCGCGACCTTCGTCGACCACACCACCGCTTCCGCCGAAGTCGCGCGCGAGCTCAATGCCGCCGCCGAGAAAGCGGGATTCAAGTTCGTCGATGCGCCGGTCTCCGGCGGACAAGCCGGCGCCGAGAACGGCGTGCTGACGGTGATGTGCGGTGGAAAGGAAGACGCCTATGCAGGCGCCGAGCCTGTCATCGCGGCCTATGCGCGGTTGTGCAAGCTGCTGGGACCGGCAGGCTCCGGCCAGCTCACCAAGATGGTCAACCAGATCTGCATCGCCGGCCTGGTGCAGGGCCTCTCCGAGGGCATCCATTTCGCCAAGAAGTCGGGGCTCGACGTCACCGCCGTGATCGACGTGATCTCGAAGGGCGCGGCGCAATCCTGGCAGATGGAGAACCGCTACAAGACCATGAACGATGGCAAGTACGATTTCGGCTTCGCGGTGGAATGGATGCGCAAGGATCTCTCGATCTGCATCGCGGAAGCACGACGCAACGGCGCCAACCTGCCGGTGAGCGCGCTGGTCGATCAGTTCTATGCCGAAGTCGAGAAGATGGGCGGCAAGCGCTGGGACACGTCGAGCCTGCTCGCGCGGCTGGAACGTTAACGGCGCGTGGCTGCATTCCTTCCCCTGAAAGGGGGAAGGTCGGGATGGGGGTCGGCCACAAGCACCGGCGTTCGTGGAGAGAGATGATCCCCACCCGGTTCGCGCGTTCCGCGCAAACCGACCTCCCCTTTTCAAGGGGAATTTTGCACCTCGGTGCAATTCGGTGCATCAATTTCGCCCGAACAAGCCTTTGGAATGTCGAACAAAACATGCGTGCGCCTGGGTTGGCGTGCATGGTAATGTACCCTCCCGTTCCCGACACGCATCAGCGATCGCCCTGCGCTCCCACGCAGCGGCGTTTTGAAGATCGACTAACCGACGCGAGACCGATGCGCCGTTTCAGGCCTTTTTGCACCGATCCCGTGATGTCGCAGGCCGCGCTTGAGAATGCTCGATGACCTTCAGGCCTTACGGCGGGGTGCACCAGCATCCGGATTAGTGGCGCTCTTGCCCCGAGCACTTCGCCGCAACGCATCCATCAGGTCGATGACATTCCCGCGAGTGCGGGAAAGTACCAGCTCGGGTTGGTCTGAAACCTTCTTCCGCTTTTTCGGTGCATGCTTCAACTTGCGCGGATCGAAAGTAGCTGCCTTCTGTTCAACGATGTGCTTGGCTAGGTCGATCATGTCCTTGGTGACCTTGACGTCTCTAATTGAGTGAAAGAGGTCGCTCGGGTCGCGGACCTGATCGGCGCTGCGAAGCATGGTGGCCACCATGCCCGTTCGGTGAGGCTCTACGGCCATGGTGTGCTCGAATTCATTGCCTCCTATCCGAGCAAGAGCGACCTTGTTAGTGGCTGTCATGGCCTCGCGGATGACGGCAAATGCGTCGCTTCCAACGACCTCAGGAACCAAGTAGTAGGCGTTCGAGAGATAGACTGGATCAATTTCGTTCTTGGCAACGAATCGGTCGATCTCGATGTGGACTTCCCCTGTCAGGCTGTCGAGCTCATGTTCTCCCTCGACGGCTGGATGTAACCTCACTGGGGACGTCACAAGCGAAAGGCGCAGATAGCCTGCGAGAGTGGACGCATTGCGCACATCTCCCGAGTGATGGCTGATGAATGTCGGAGACCCAAGTTTACCTTCCAGAGCAGCAACGACGTAGGCGTTCAGCGTGACGGCCTCGTCTGCGGCTGCAAAGGCGGCTTTCTTGTGCAAGTCAGGCGGAATGCGGACGTTGAACAGCCCCTTGAAGGGCCTGTCAGGCTCTCTGCCCAGCTCAGCGCAGGAGGCTAGATAATCTTCAACAAGCCCGGCAAATGCTGCTTCAACCTCCGAGGCACTATCGACCTCGGTTGTGATCAGATCGTTGATGTGAAGTATCCGAAGAACGAGTTTGCCGCTCTCGAACTGGACCTCACCCTGATAATCGCGGTACCGAACTGTGCTCATATCAGACCCAAACTTTCGAGTTGCAGCCGCAGGCGGCGAACCATCGCCGGTCTCATTTCGCCATCATGCGGCTCGTCAAGCCAGATCATCACCCGGGTTGTCCGGTGCATGAACTTTCTCCGGCTGCCGCCGGTCTTCCCAGCCCTGACCTCGTCGAACCCAACACCGGTGAGCAGCCGTTCAAGGTCGCAATAGCGAAAGGTGCTGCGGCAATCCCGAAAAGAACGCTTCAGCTTATCTACTTGCGACATTCCAGCCCGCCGAACGTAACTGAAAGTTAGTTACAATATCCGGGGTGCTTTCGCAAGCCTGAAAGCGCGCCTCACGCTGCTTAGGCTCCGTCCCCCTGAAAAGGGAAGGTTGGGATGGGGTCAGCCACGCGCACCGGCGTTCGTGGAGAGAAATGATCCCCACCGGTTTGCGGGTTCCGCGCAAATCGACCTCCCCTTTTCAAGGGGAGGTTTGAGGCGCATTCGCCCAAACGCCAATCGTTAATTTAACCTCTCGTTAACGAGATTCTTTAGCTTTCTAAGTCATCGCTTAATGATTTGGCGCGAGAGATAGACAATGCAAAAGCCCGTGCGGTTTGCGGGCAGGATTTTGTGTTGTTAATGAGTGATCCCGCGGAAAAGCCTGAAGTTGTCCAGTTGCCGGCCGAGCCCCAGGCTGCCGCGCCGGTCAACAGCCGCCGCGCCGCAGCGCAGCGGGTCCGGGAGGCGCGGGATCGGTTAACGTCAACCAGCGGGACCCGCCCCGCATTCGACACCGAACTGCTCCGCCAATACGCCCAGACGCGGATCTCGGCATCCTACGTCGTGATGCTGCTGGTGATCGCCACCGGCGTGCTGTTCGGCGTGTGGCGAGAGCCGCTCGTGGCGGCCGCCTGGACCATCGGCATACTCGGAGTCCATGCCGCGACCGTGAAGAGTTGTGCCAAGTTCCTGAAGGAATCCCCCTCGCCTGCCGCGACGCGCAAATGGCAGACGCGGTTCGTGCTGCTCGACCTGCTCTACGGCCTGTTCTGGACGGTGATCCTGACTCACCCCGCGGGCACGGACGCCGCCTCCAATGCGCTGATGATGTTCCTGATGCTGCTCGTGATCGCGGTCTCCAGCATGCTCGCAGCGAGCCTTCCGATCGCGGCACTGGCGGCCACCGCGCCGGTGACGATCGCGATCGCCGTCAGTTTCGTGCTGAGCGGTTCCTTTGACAATTACGTGTTCGCGCTGCTCGCGCTCGGCGCCGAGGGCTATTTCGCCCTGCTTGCCCACCGGCTGCACTCGACGACGCTCGCCACGCTGCAGGCGCGCGCCGAGAAGGACGTGCTGATCGCCGAACTCGAACAGTCCAAGGCGATCTCCGACGAGGCGCGGCATCGCGCCGAAGCCGCGAACGTCGCCAAGTCGCGCTTCCTGGCGCAGATGAGCCACGAACTGCGCACGCCGCTCAACGCCATCCTCGGCTTCTCCGAGGTGATGAAGAGCGAGATCTTCGGCGCGCATGCGGTGCCGGTCTACAAGGAATATTCTGCCGACATCCACAATTCCGGCGTTCACCTGCTCAACCTCATTAACGAGATCCTCGACCTGTCGCGGATCGAGGCCGGCCGCTACGAGCTCAACGAGGAAGCGGTCTCGCTGCTGCATGTCGTCGCCGACTGCCACCATCTCTTGAAACTGCGCGCGACCAGCCGCGGCATCACCATCCACGAAGTGTTCGAGCAGGGCATGCCGCGGATCTGGGTCGACGAGCGCGCCACCCGGCAGATCGTGCTCAATTTGTTGTCCAACTCGATCAAGTTCACCCCGCAAGGCGGCGAGATCTGGCTGAAGGTCGGCTGGACCGCCTCCGGCGGCCAATATCTCAGCGTGAAGGACACCGGCTCCGGCATTGCCGAGGACGAGATTCCGATCGTGCTGGCATCGTTCGGCCAGGGCTCCAACTCGATCAAGTCGGCGGAACAGGGCGCGGGACTTGGCTTGCCGATCGCCAAGAGCCTGATCGATCTGCATGGCGGCACCTTCACGCTGAAGTCGAAGCTGCGCATCGGCACCGAGGTGATCGTGACCTTCCCGCCGGAGCGCGTGATGTCGGCGCTCGCGCCGATGGCCGAGGAAGCGCCGCCCTTGCAGCCGCAACCCTCGATTCCTTCGACCGACGACAAGCAAAGGGGGCGCCACAAGCCGATCATGAGTGCAGGCACCGGACTCTAGACTTGCTTGCACCCGCGATCGAAATCGTTTCACTATCGATGGATGAGCACAGAAACGCCGTGTATCGCAGTCTGTATGATCGACCCCAGGACCAGGCTCTGCTTCGGCTGTGGGCGGACGCTGCCGGAGATCGCGCGCTGGCACAAGATGGACAGCGCCGAGCGCCTCGCCGTGATGGCACTGTTGCCCGCGCGCATGGCGGAAGCGGGCCTCGAGCCGATGGACGCGCGCCCGAAGCGCGCCTAGAGCGTGGTGACTTTTCTTCGAAGCGTCATCCCGCTCGAGTTCTTTGTTTGAGCGTGATCTCCGCGCAAACGCTTCGCGTTTGTCACGAGGGAAAACCGGTGTCCACTTTTCCGGATCATGCTCTAGTGCGTTGGACGCGGGAGGCAGTGTCATGAGCCGCGTCCTCCTCGTGCTCCTGTTGCTGGTTGCGACCGCGGGCGCGGTCGTCGCCTATGGCGATCACGAACAGATCGCGCGCGCCAGTAGCCAAGTCTCGCACATGCTGCGCGGGAACGTTGTGACCCCCGGCCCTGCCGTGCAGATCCCGCGCGGACAGGGCGGCGAGTTCGCGTTGCGCGCCAAGATCAACGGGGTCAGCGCGCCGATGGTGATCGACACCGGCGCGACCTCGGTGGTGTTGACCTGGGAGACCGCGAAGGCGATCGGGCTGCCAATCGAAATGCTCGAATACAATGTCGATCTCGAAACCGCCGGCGGCCACACCAAGGCGGCACGGCTGACGCTCGATCGCCTCGCCGTCGGTCACCTGGTCGAAAAGTCGATTCCGGCGCTGGTGGTGCCGCGCGGGCAGATGAAGACCAATTTGCTCGGCATGAGCTTCCTGGATCGGCTGGAAAGCTGGGGCGTGCGCGCCGACAAGCTGATGCTGACCGGTTATCCGGAGGTGCTAGGCCGCCATCGGCGCGGCCGCACGGCTTCCAACTAGCGCTATCGCCTCGCGCAGCACGTTGACGCCCGCACCCGGCTTCGTGCCATGCTCGGCGAGATGGCGGCGGAACGCGCGCGCCCCCGGCACGCCGAAGAACGCGCCGACGAAATGCCGCGTGATCGCATGCAGTCGCGCGCCGCGCGCGAGTTCGCCCTCGATATAGGGGATCATCGCCTCAAACGCGTCCTGCATCGTGGCGTGCGGCGCCGCCACGCCGAACAGTTCGGGGTCGACCGACAACAACCGCCACGGCTCCTGATAGGCGGCGCGGCCCAGCATCACGCCATCGACATGCACAAGGTGCCGCTTCGCCTCCTCGAGGCTCGCGATGCCGCCATTGATGATGATGGGAACATGGGGCATGGCGGCCTTCAGCCGATAGACGCGATCATAGTCGAGCGGCGGGATGTCGCGGTTCTCCTTCGGCGACAGGCCGTTCAGCCAGGCTTTCCTTGCGTGCACGATCAGCGCATCCGCGCCCGCTTCGATCACGCCGCGCGCGAGCGTATCGAGCGCCAGTTCCGGATCCTGGTCGTCGATCCCGATGCGGCACTTCACCGTCACGGGAACCCTCACCGCGCGCTTCATCGCCGCAACACCCTCGGCAACGAGCGCCGGCTCCGCCATCAGGCAGGCGCCGAACCGGCCATCCTTGACCCGATCGGACGGGCAGCCGACATTGAGGTTGATCTCGTCATAGCCGAAATCCTCGCCGATCCTGGCCGCGGCCGCGAGCTCACGCGGATCGGAGCCGCCAAGCTGCAACGCCACCGGATGCTCGCTCGCATCAAACCCAAGCAGCCGCGCGCGGTCGCCATGAATGACGGCGCCGGTGGTCAGCATCTCCGTATAAAGCCGTACCCGCCGCGAAAGCTGACGATGGAAGACGCGACACCTGGTATCGGTCCAATCCATCATGGGCGCCACAGAAAAGAGATAATCTTGCGATTTCAATAACTTACCCTATCCTCTCAATAGGATGAAACACGAACATGTGCACTCCAAGCTAGCCGAAATTGCACACGTTTGTACCCGTTTTGACCTCTCAGTGCAGACGTAGCGCATACGAATTGGGGAGTGCACACGGCCGTCGCCAGCTTCACTCAATTGCCATCCGGGAACTGGCGCGTCCAGGTCCGCTGTAAGAACCGCTATGTGTCAGAGACCTTTCGCCGTCGCAAGGACGGTGAAGCTTGGGCGCTCGACATGGAGCGCAACATTGACCGCAGTGGATCACCGAAACCAAAGGTTGCCGCACAAGTCCGCACGCTCGGCGACATTGTCGACCTTCATGTCGAAGCCATGCACGAGGTCGGCCGCCCTCCCCGCTACACACGAAGGCGCACCATCTTCTCTGCCTCAATGTCCCGCCTCGATTTAGGTTTCCTAGACGAGCACATCTTGGTGCCAGATCTCTCCTTGCTTATCTAAAGCCGCCTCTGCTGCGGCTCCGAGAGCGTCTACAACCATTAAGGCGGTGCTTATCCGGACTGCCAACTCATTCGCGAGACGGCGCACCTCACCCACAACGAGCTCCTGTCGCCTTGGTGCCCGTTAGCTATCAAAGTATTGGTGGGCCGCATCCCTTAGGATCGAGACAAAGCGAGCTTCCTCGCGGAACAGCATCGTGTCGGTGCAACCGACAGCAAGGCAGATCGGCCGACCGCTGACGATCGTCGGCAGTTTGATCGAAATCGAGCCTACGCCTTCGGCCGAAAGATTCGCTGAGATCGCGTAGCCGAGCTTGCGCACCCGGTGGATTTTTTCGAACAGCTCCTCATAGCTCATGGGCATCGATGAGGGGTCTTCGCTCACCAACCGTTGCATCAGCCGGCGAATCTCGGCGTCGGTGCGGTCGGCGAGGAAGATCAGACCGATCGAACAGCGGGAGAGTGCTCTCGTCAGCCCCGGCGTAAGATGAAGACGGATAGCCCCGTTGCCCTCGACAATGTGCACATATTGCACGCGCAGTCGGCTTTCGATGCCGAGCATCACTGTCTGGCCCGTACGTTCGCTGACATCCTGCATTAACGCCGAGATCCGGCCTTCGTGGAATAGGGATTCGTTGAGCCAGCCCCCTAGCAGCGCAACCCGCGGGTTGAGCCTGTAGACCCTCTCGGAACCCTTATAATAGAGATATCCCATCGCCGTCATGGTGCGAAGAATCAGCGAGGCGCTGGATTGCGGATAACCGAGCTCGTCAGTGACGTCCTGGACCGAGAGCGGCGCCTTCCTGCGGTCGAACAGTTCGAGGATTTCGAGGACCCGACGGGCGGATTTCACACCCTCACTTGCAGCCATGGCTTGCCCGATAAAAGTTGACGATGGCGCAAGCGATCAGCCGGCCGCCTGCCTGTCAATGGAAGGCCTCACGCATGACGCGGCACCGGACCGGCCACGATCCGCCGCGCGGCCAGATCGGACAAGCTGTCGGCGTCGAAGCCGAGCCCACGCAGGATTTCGAACGTGTGCTGTCCGAGCAGCGGGGGCGGCACTCTGGCTTCCGTCTTTTGACCGTTGAAGGTCACGGGATAGGCGATTGTCCTGATCTCGCCGAGTTTCGGATGATCCTGGCGCACCGCGATCTGGCGCGTGTCGACCTGCCGATGGGCGAGCGCATCCATCAGCGTGTTCACCGGAGAGCACGGCACCTTGACCTGCGCCAGCCGCTCGACCCAGTTCGCGACGGTGTCGCTGGTCATCTTCGCGGCAACGCGTTCGACGGTCGCATCGAAATTTGCAACCCGCGCCTTGTTGGTCGCAAACCGCTCGTCGTCCTTGAGATCCGAGAGGCCAGCGATATCGCAGAAGCGCCGCCATTGGCCGTCATTTCCAACCGCCAGCAATAGCGCGCCGTCGGCGGCCTCGAAGGCTTGGTAGGGACAAAGGGTCGAATGGCCGGAGCCCATCTTCCGGGGTCGCTCCCCGCCCTGCCAGAAATTCGAAGCCATGTAGCCGAGAAGCCCCATCGCGGTTTCGAACAACGAGACTTCGATGAAGGCGCCCTTGCCCGTCCTGCCACGCTCGATCAGCGCCGCCATGATGCCGCTCAGCGCATGCATGCCGGTTGACTGGTCGATGGGCGAGAAGCTGACCCGTACCAGTGGTCCATCCTCATAGCCCATCGTGCTGATCATGCCGCTGAAAGCCTGGATCATCACATCGTAGCCCGGCAGGTCGCCCAACGGACCGGACCGGCCATAGCCGGAGATTTCGCAATAGATCAGATCCGGCTTCAGCGACGACAGCGTCTCATAGTCGACGCCGAGCCGCTTAGCGGCGCCGGCGCCGAAACCCTGGATGACGATGTCCGACTGCCTGGCGAGCCGGTGAACGATGTCGCGGCCCTCGGCGGTCTTCATGTCGACTGCAAGGCTTCGCTTGTTGCGGTTGAAGGCGAGGAACATCGCGGACTCGCCTGATACATGCGGCGGCCAGGCGCGCGTGTCGTCGCCGGTCGTGACCGGCTCGACCTTGATGACGTCGGCGCCGAGATCGCCGAGCCACTGCCCGCAGATCGGCCCCGCGATCACCTTGCCGAGATCGAGGACTTTCACGTTCGCCAAGGGCTTCATTGGTGGCTACTCCGATGCTGGACTGCTGTGCCGCGCCAGATGCACGAATTCGTTCTGATGCAGCGGCCGGCCGAGATAAGAGCTCAGACCTCGGGCTGCGACATGATCGCGGAGGGATCGCCGTCGCCGATCTTGCGGCCGAAATCCAGCACCAGCACTCTGGCGACCAACTGGAACAGCGCATGGAGCACGTGCTCGATCATGATAACAGTCACGCCCGACGCATGAATGCGCTTCAATGCCTGGACCAGGTCGCGGACTTCCCGCGACGACAAGCCGCCCATCACCTCGTCCAGCAGCAACAGCTCGGGACGGCTGGCGAGGCTGCGGGCAAGCTCCAGCCTTTTCTTTTCGCCGAGCGTCAGCGCGCCGGCCGGCATGCCCGCGACGTTCGACAGGCCAGCGAGTTCGAGCGCCCGCGCGCAGTCCTCCTCCACCTCACTGTTGGAAAGCCATGCGGCACGGCCGAACCGGGCACCGACCTCGACGTTTTCCCTGACCGTCATCTCGTTGAAGGGCTGCACGACCTGGAAGGTTCTTGCGATCTTCAGGCGCTTGACCCTGTAAGGACGCAGGCCTGCGATGTCGCGGCCCCGAAACAGGATCTTGCCGGCGTTTGGCTTCTGGTAGCCCGTGATCAGATTGAGCAGGGTGGTCTTGCCGGCGCCGTTCGGGCCGATGATGCCGACGAACTCGCCCTCTCCGACGTCAAACGAGACGTCGGCGACGGCCGCGAGCCCGCCAAAATTGCGGTGGAGGCTCCGGACGCTAAGCAACGCGCGCTCCCTTGGCACTGGCCGTGTTGGCCGTCTCGGAAAGCCCGATCAGTGAGTTCGGGTCGTTGAGGATGTCCTCGATGTCTGCCTTTTGGCCAGAGCGAGCGATTCTTCCATGGCCGAGGACGTAGAAGCGGTGAGCGACGCTGAGCGCTGCGAACGCGTTCTGCTCGACGATCAGGATGCTGATACCGGTCGCCGCGATCTTCTTCACGGCGTCGAAGACCGTGATGATGACCTTGGGCGCGAGGCCGAGCGACGGCTCGTCGAGGATCAGGAGCTTCGGCTCGGACATCATGGCACGGCCGAGCGCCAGCATCTGCTGCTCTCCGCCCGACATCAGTCCGGCCTGCTGATGCCGCCGTTCCGACAGTTTCGGAAACAGCGAATAAACCTCTTCAAGCTTCGCGGCCCTGTTACGGCGAGCGCGCTCGACATAAGCGCCGAGCAGCAGATTGTCCTCGACGGTCAGGTTGGGAAACACCTGCCTGCCTTCCGGAACCAGCGCCAGTCCCTTCCCGACGCGCACGTGCGGCGGCGCGCCGGTTAGCGGGGCGCCGCGAAACAGCACCTCGCCGCCGGAGGGCAGCAGACCCATCAGGGCGCGCGTGAGCGTCGTCTTGCCCGCGCCGTTCGGACCCAGCAGGCAGACCACCTCGCCACGCTCCAGCTTGAAGGAAACCTCGCGAAGCACCTCGGCCTCGCCGTATCCGGCGCTCAATCCGCGCACCTCGAGTTCCGGAGCGGCCTCGCGCCCACCGACATCGCGCCGCGCATCGTCAGGCGCGACAGCCGGCAACGCAACGGCTGGCGATGCGGGAGGCACGGATTGCGACGGCCGAACGAACAGCGCATAGAGCCCGTGCGGCATGTATTTGATGGCGACGGCGAGGACGAGACCGTAGATCAGGAGCCCGTAGCCCTCCTGCGCCAGGAGCAATCGCGTCATCTCCGACAGGATGACGACGGCGATCGATCCGAGGATTGGGCCGGGCACCGTGTAGATTCCGCCGAGGATCGGAGCGATCTGGGCCAGGATGGCGTAGTTCAGGTCGAAAGCGATCTCGGGCGTCACATAGCCGCCGCGCCAGCCCCCGAGGCAGCCCGCGATCGCCGCCATTGAGCCGCAGAGCCCGGATACCAGCGTGCGATAAAACAGCGGATTGATGCCGAGCATCTGCGAGGCGTGCTCGTTGTTGCGCATCGCGCGCATGGCAAGCTGCAGCGGCGACCACGACAGCGCCAGCGAGACGAGAACCGACAGGCCGGCGAATCCCACTGCCGTCGCCACGATCACCCACGGCGCGGGACCAACCGCGTTCTCGACATAGATCCCGGCCGCTCCTCCGGTCAGGTCGGGCATCATCGTCGCCACGACACGTAAGCCTTCCGAGAGCGCAAGCGTCGAAATGGCGAAGAACACGCCACGAAGCCGGCCGGTCAGAAGCGCCAGCACTGTGCCGGCGAACATGCCGGCGAACAATGCAACCAGGAGACTAGCGGTGAAGGAGCCGAAGCTCGCATGCGAGATGATGGCGCTGGCGAAATAGCCGACGCCCCAGAACGCGGACTGACCGAGCGAGAGCAGGCCCGCGCCTCCCATGATGTTCCAGCTGATCGCCAGCGGGATAATGACCGCGATCTGAAAAGCCCAGTCGGTGGCTCGGCCGCCGGCTGCGGCGGCCGCCCCCAGCGCGGCGACGAGCAACACGGTTCCGGCCACGGACAGCATTCGCTGCTTGATCACTGGCGCACCCATCTTTGGTCAGATCTCGACAGCCTGCCCGCGCAAGCCGCGCGGCCGCAGGATCAGGATCATGAACAACAGTCCGAAGCCGACGCCGGACGCCCAGCCCGAGCCGTCGGGAACGAAATAGGCCACCGCGGTCTCCGCAATGCCGAGCACCAGCGCGCCCAGGATGGTGCCGCCCAAACTGCCAATGCCGCCGAGAACAATGATCTCGATCGACTTGATCAGGGCTGAGAGACCGAGAAACGGCGAGATCGGCGCGATCGTGCTGAGGATGACGCCGGAGGCGGCCGCCAGCGCCGTGCTGATCCCGAAGCTGATCCGGTAGGTCTTGAGGACATCGATGCCCATCAGCGCGGCGGCGTCGCGATTTTCGGCCAACGCGCGGACCGCGCGACCGGTGAAGCTGTAGCGCAGCCAGACGAGCAAGAGGCCCGAGAGGATCAATGCCAGCACGAAGCCGATCAGGCGGCCGACCGGAATGAAGACGAGGTCGAGATCGATCGCCTGCAGCGCGTAATCGGGCGTCGCCGAGCGCAGGTCGCCGCGCCACAGGATGACCGCGATGTTTTGCAGGACGAGCGCGATGCCAAAGGTCAGCAGGATCTGATTGAAATGCGGCGCCCTGATCATGTCCTGCAGGAAATACCGGAACAGGAGCGCCCCGGAGACGAAGGCAATGACGATAATGAACGGCAGCGCGATCAGCGGATCGATGGCGTACAGGAAGAACGGCCAGAACGCGCCATAGGCCGCCAGCATCACCGCCTCACCGTGGGTGAAGTTGAGGATTCGCGTGACACCAAGGCTGAGCGACAGCCCGAGCGACATCAGGGCATAGATGCCGCTCAGGAGCAGCGCATCGATGAGAAACTGAAGGTAAAGCACCGTACGAACTCCGCCGCCTTGGACGTTATCAACCCCTGGATTTAGCGGCTCCGGTCGCGACGTCCTTCGGATAGATTACGACGTTGCGGCCGCCCTGCCTCTGGAACACCAGGGCATCGGAGAAAGCCTGGTGAAGCGTGTTGTTGATCTTCTCGAACTTGCCGCGCCCCATCGGGGTCTGCACGTCCATCGCATTGAGCGCCGCGCTGACCTTCTGTGGATCGTCGCCGCCGGCCTGGTCCAGCGCGAGCAGCAGCATCGCCGCCGCAGTGTAGTGTGCGGCATCGTTCCAGTTCGGCGGAAAGCCGTATTTGTCCTTGAAACGCTTTTCCCATTCGTCCTGCGGTGGGAAGATGTCGGCGCGCCTGGAATCGCCGGCGCGCTGCGCGCCCAGCGCAAACGGCGTTACGCCGATCCATCCCTCCTGGGCATCTCCGACCGACTGTTGCCATTCGACGGATCCGACATCGCCGCCGCTGACGAGGTACGGCACATTCAAGCGCGCGATCTGAATCTGCTTCGCCAACGTGATGAGGTCGGCCGCCTGCACGAGATTGATGACGGCCTGCGGCCGGGCCATCCTGACCTTGGTCAGGGTGGGATTGAGGTCGTTGGCGCCCGGCCGGATCAATTCCTCAGCGACGATTTTCAGGCCGGCTTCGCCGACATATTTGCGCACGGCGGCCAGGCTCGAGCGTCCGTAATTGTCATCGGCATAGATCACCGCGATCGGGGCGCCTGCGGGCAGGATCGTCTTGAGCGCAGCAGCGGTGGCCCGCTGGTAATCGTACGTGTAGGGGTAGATGTGATAGAGGTTAGGCTCCTGGCCGAGTTGCTCCTCGATGGCGGTGGTGGCGCCGCTCGCGACCCAGAGTGGCTTGCTTTGCCGCCAAGCCGGGATCGAAGCGGCAATCGAGACGCTCGACGCCGGACCAACGAGATATTTGACTCCGTGCTGCAGCAACTCATTGATCGCCGACGCCGCCGTCTGGGCATCGGAGCGGTTGTCCTTGAACACGATTTCGATCGGCTTGCCGGCCACGCGGCCCTGGAAGGCGTCGGCTGCGAGCTCGACCCCTCGCTTGCCGGCGGCGCCGAAAGACACGAAGTTGCCGCTGAGCTCATAGGCTGCGCCAATCTTGATCGTGTCCTCCGCACGCGCTCCGACGCACGCGGCAGCGACCGCCAAACCAGCCGCCGAGATCTGAAGCAGCACCTTGCGCCTGCCGATCATGATTTCCTTCCCTCTCTTGGTTTTCTTGATTTGATAGCGGCTATCGCCCGGTGATCTCCGGCGTCTTCCTTTCCCGCCAGGCCTCGTGCGCGGCCTTCTTGTCCTCGGTCAGTTCGAGCGCCATGAAGCGATAGGCATCGACCAGCGAAGCATCGTTGAGGTTTGGGATATCGAGACCACGGTCGATCGATTCCTTGGTCAGCCTGGTCGCGAGCGGTGGCTGCGCGGCGATCGACTCGGCGACCTCGAAGGCGGTCTTCATGAGTTCTTCATGGGGAACGAGCCATTGCGCGAGCCCGAACCGGTAGGCCTCTTCGCCGGACATCGGAAATCCCATCGCGAGCTTCATTGCGTTACCCTTGCCGATCCAGCGCGCAAGACGGACCGCGCCGCCATAAGCCGGCATGATCCCGAGCCTCGCCTGCGGCAGGCGCCATTCCGCGCGTTCGGAAGCGACGATCAGGTCGCAGCCGTAGGTGAGGATGCATCCGATCCCGATTGCATAACCGTTCACCGCGGCGATCACGGGCTTCGGGCAGTCGCTGACGACCCGGACCGGGAAGTCGCGCCAGTTCGGCAGGCTCTTGATGAAGTCCGCCATCGTGGCGGTCGAATGCGTATCCGGATTCTTCAAGTCTGCGCCGGCGGAAAACGCCCCGCCCGCCTCGTCGCCGGTAATGACGACGCAGCGGATCTCGTCGTCCTGCTCGATCGCGCGGAATACCGTGAGGAATTCGCGATTGAAGTCCTCTCCCCAGCAATTGCGCGCGTGCGGCCGCGACAGGGTGACAAGACCGATATGACGACGTCGTTCAAGCAAGACAGGCATGGCCTCAACCTCTATTGGAGACCGCGTCAGACGATTTCGGCCGTGCGAAGAAGGCCTCGATCCTGCGCTTGGTCTCCGGCGACAGCACGCCGAGACTGATGCTGTCCACCGCGCTGGTCATGGCCGAACGATGGCTTGCATCTTCGGCGAGCCAGATGAATTCCTTGGTGCGTTCGATGGTCGCCTGCGCGCCGCGCAGGATGCCGTCGAGCAGTCCGCGCAGCTCGGCCTCCAGCTCCGCCTTGACGACACAGCGCGTGATCAGCCCGATCCTCTCGGCCTCCGCGGCCGAAATCCTCCGCCCCGTCAGGATCAATTCCATCGCGACCTTTCGCGAAACGCTGTGCAGCAGCGCCGGAATCGCGGGCGATGGCGGGATGCCGTGGCTCAATTCGGGATAAGAGATCAGGGCATCGTCCGCCGCGAGGACGATGTCGCACCAGCTTGCGACCGTGATGCCGGCGCCGAACGCGTAGGTTTCGATCACCGCGACCGTCGGCTTGCGGCAATAGTGGATCGCTTCGTTCAATCGCCGAAGTTCTTCATAACGCTGAGCCGAAACGGCGGGCTCCGAGGACTGGAGCGCAAGGACATCGCGCAGATTCCGGCCCGCGCAGTAGATGCCTCCGCGACCGCGAAGCACGGCAATCCGGCAGTTTTCATCGGCACTAAGGCGCGAAAAGGCCTCGGTGAGCTGAACGATCAGCGCGTTGTTCAACGCATTCTTCTGTTCTGGATTGTCGATCCAGACAACGTGGACGCCTTGGTCCCGCCGCTCGACTTCGATGCCGCCAGTCAACATTCCCTCCGTTCTCGTTGGCCGATGAATAAGTCCGGAGGAAATGATTAGTCAAACACAACACTCATCTATGATGCTAGATATCACATATGTACTTTCAAGCGTGCCGAGCTTTTCCAGCACGTCCCGGAGGGCGCGATGTTTGGACGGGCTGGACGGGAAAAGCGCGAGGTCGATCGCGGCGAGTTCAAGCGATGCATCCGGTGCGCGAAATTCTTTACGCCCGGCGCCATCACCCACTGACGCGCTCGGCATCTATCTCAAGGTATGTTCGGCTGCGACAGGCCGGCGCGAGCACGCTGGCGCAGGTTAAGCAGGGCTTCCTCTTTCTGTCGTCGAAGTCACAGAAGACGAAGGCAGTAAGCGTAAGCGGCAAGTCCTCAAGCTCAGCAGTCGCATCACGATATCGCCGCTCAACCGCGCCTTAACAGCACGCCATACACCGAACTGCTCACCCTTGTTTCAACGAGCTCGATGCAATTTTTGACCGAGTGGACGCTCGGCTGAAGGTATCTGACATCATTGGCTGGGCGCTGGAAGACGAACGCTTTCACCTGAAGATCGTTGAGCTCGCCGGCAACCGCCGCCTGTGCGAGACCGTCTCGACTGCTGGGGCCAGGCTCATCGACACCGAGTTGGCCTGAAAGGCGGCCGATGATCGGAGAATCGATCTCTCACCTCGTCATGTGCAGTACATTTGACTCCGCGTCGGCAAGCTCATCAGCGTTGAAGATAAAGCTCTGCACCCGGTAGGTCCCTGGCTGTAGTTTCTGGTCCTCGTCCAGCAGGCTTATCTTAGCGTCGAACGCCCCGTTTGCCTTGGTCTTGGTCTCGGTGCTGCGGTGTGTCTTGCCGTCCGGCAGCAGCACGTCCACCAGGATGCGCTGGCCGCCGCGCGCCGGCGCGACCGCGCCATGCACTGTCACGCTATCCTTGCGCTCCTTGCCCTCCACCTCCATGCGGATGGTCGCTTTCCTGCGCACATTCACGCGGTAGAACGTGCCGCCAATCGCATAAAAGCGCGACCCAGGCACCGTGCCGGAAATGTCCATCGCTACGTCATAGCCGCGCTCGATGAAGCCGGCGACGCGAAACGGCGCCGTGCCTGGGAAGCGCCCTTCCCTGTTCTTGCCGAACTTGTAGACGTTGACGTCGGCCACCGGCCAAACCATCACGTCGATCTCCTTCTCGGCCTTGCCCTCGAGCCAGACCCAGGCGTGCGGGATTTGCGCCGCCCAGCCAAGCGGTAAGCCGCGCATCGAGAGCTGCACGGCGCGCGGCTCGTCCAGCGGATTGCGCACCGCCGTCTTGATGAACAGCGGGTCGGCCGGGCTCGAGCCAGCTGCCTGGAACTCGAACACATTCTCCTGTGCGCCGTTGTTGCCGCCGGAAATCTCGCCGAATTGCTGCGACGCATAGACCTTCAGGCAGGTATGCTTTCCAACCACCGGCACCCAGTTGCAGAACGTGTCGATGGCGCCGCTCTGCGGAATGTTGGCGATGGTCTTCACCGAAATCGGCGCCCAGTTGCCGTTGTCGCCCACGCCCGGCGGCGTGATCGCGTAGAACGTCACCTTGACATTGCTTGCGCCCATCGCGCCGCTCACATGCACGCGTGCGGTGAACTGGTTGATGTGGTTGACCCACGGCTTGTCGCCGTTGCCGAGCGGCCGCCCCTGGGAGTCGGTGCCGTTATCGAAGGCGCCGAACGGATCGCGATCGACCCAGATGTCGGGCGACTGCCAGTTCGAGTCCCACGGCTCGACATTGAGATCGAACGAGCCGTTGGGATCGTCGGCGATGGTCTGTGACCATTCCACACGCACACGGCACACCAGCGGGCGCGCCTGCACCGAGTCGTTGAGTACCGTGATGCGGAGTGCCCGCGCCGGGTCATCGATGATATCGTTCGCGATCTGCACCCGGTCGTCATGCATCAGGGTTATGAACCGGGTCTGCTGATTGTTGTGCATCTCGTCGGCGATCACCCGGGTCACGATCACGCCGCCCTGGTTGGGCGCCGCTCCGACCGGAATGCTGTCGTCGAAAATCTGCGTCGTGGTGCCGGGACGCTGGCGCACCTCGACGAAATAGGTGAGCGCGTTCGATATCTTGATCTTGAGCAGGTGGAACCGGTTGGCGTTATTGTCCTCGGCCAGCCCGTGGGCGATCAGGTCAACTTCCTCGCTGTGCGGGTTGCGGTCCCACTGCAACTCCTTGATGTTCACGCCCTGGTAATAGCCTAGCTTCTCCAGGTGATAACCAGTGAAGATCGGATGACTGTCGTGGTCGCCCATCAGTTCGAATTCCTGAGCGGTCGCCGCGCCCGGGTCGACTAGGTCAGAACCATAGACGTCCTCGCCCAAGGTGGCCGAACCGTCGCCCGTCTCGGTTGGGGCCGAGACGATGTTGTGGCCGAACTCGTGCGCGAACCGACCCCAGTTGGCGTTCTCGTTGATCCACAGCAGGTTGATCTTCTGGGCGAGCGTGATGTCGATATGGATGTGAGTGGGGTCGCTCGCCGGCTTGCCGTCGTCGTAGGAGAAATTCTGGGTATCTACCCCGCCCCAGGCGCGGATGAAGGCGCCATTGGTGAAGATCACCACGCACAGCATCTGGTAATTGTTGAGGTCGAAGCCCTCGTCCTGTGCATGCTGCGCGGCAATCGCCGCCATCCGATTCTTCTGGCCGGAGATCACGTTCTGTGCGCCTGCGAGATCAACGAAGTCGGCAAAGTTGCCGTCGAGCGCGGCCGCGGTATTGACGATGTCGAACTGAACATTCGTGCGCGTATAGCTTGCCTGGTTGTAGAACGTCTGCACGTTGGTCCAGCGGTCGTTCAGCGCAGTGCGCACATTCGCGAGGTTCGCCGGCACCTTGTCGGCCGCCTGGCACACCACCACAAGCACGCGGATCGTGCCGATCGGGTTAACGTCGCCGGCATCGCCCGCGCCCGCTCCCATGGCGAACACCGGCGGGCCGTCCTCATCGCTCCCACCCGGATAGCCCGTGATCTCGAAGTTGCCAACGCCGGTCGCCGTATGCGTCCCGACCTTGATCTCTACCGGGCCAGTATCGACGTCCTTGGTCACCAGCACCTTGAGCTCGTTGTTGCTCGCCGCTAGCACCGGCGCGTTGGTGCCGCCGATCGTCACCAGGTTGTCGGTGCGGGTCGGCGCGAAATTCGAGCCGCGGACCGTCATGATCGTGCCACGTTGTCCGTTCGACGGCTCGAACGAGGCGATGTGCGGGCCGACGAGCCACGGAAGATGCAGGTCGAGCCAGTCCTTCAACCTGATCGGCGATTTTCTGATCGCAGGATCAAGCTTGCTAAGATTGAACACCTCCAAGGGACGCGACGGCGCCTTGCCGATCGGCGTTGGCAAAGCTGGGGCTCTGTTCTCGAGCTTGCCGACCTGGCGTTCCGCCCTAACCGTCTGGTCTTGCGATACCGTGGCTCTCGCTTTGTGCGCACGGCTAGGTTCGGCGGCCTTCCGTTCCAGCCTTCGCGCTCCCATATTGGCGGCCGACTTGTGTGCTGGGTTTTGTGTCTTGCCCTTGCGACCGGCGATCAGCGATTTCTTGGTGGATGCTCTGGTCTTCAACGGGATCGTCCGCGTATGCTTGGCCATCTACGCCTCCCTACGCACAAGATTTTCACCAGCGCGTTCTGCGCGAACACGTGTCTGCAGCTCGAGGCCAGACTATGCGTAACGTTACGCCCAGTGCGAGCCAGGGTTTATGAGGTACTTCACATCCTGTGCGAAAGCGGGGCCCACGCTGCAATCGCTGGATGTCGGCTGACAGCCCTGGCGTTTCGCCTGCAAGAAAAATCACAAATCTGGCGTAACAAGACGTTTGCTTCTACTTGCTCAAAGGCGTCCTTGATGTACTGCTACTCGATTACTTCAAGCGTTGCGAATTCGTGTGATGCCACGGCAAGGCAACCCGCTCAATCGCTTCAATCACCGCAATCAATGCGACGCTGAGCACCGCAAGAATGACAATCGCAGCAAAGACACGCGGCGTGTCGAACGTACCCTGCGCGGTCAGAATGACATAGCCGAGGCCGCGCTGGGACGAGACGAATTCGCCGACAATGGCGCCAACCAGAGCCAGCGACATCGCCACCTTCAGTCCGGCAAACAGATGCGGCAGCGCGCAATAGAGCTTGATGCGCAGCAGCACCTTCAGACGCGACCCACGCAAGGTCTTCGCCAGGTCGATCGTATCCGGCGACACCGATTGCAGACCAAGCGCGGTGTCGATCACCACGGCAAAGACTGCGATCAGAAAGGCAATGGCGATCTTGGGCTCCGCGCCTGTCCCGAACCAGATCAGAAAGAGCGGCGCCAGCGCCACCTTCGGCACGCTATTGAGCGCGACGAAGAGCGGGAACAGCAGACGATCCAGGATCTTCCACTCCACGATCGCAACCGCAAACAAGACGCCGAACACGACGGCGACGGCAAAACCGGCGAGCGTGATGCCCAGGGTATAGGCCGTCTGCACGGCGAACCAGCCCGGAGAGGCTGCAAGTTCCTCGATGATCAGCGACGGCGCCGGCAGCAGAATGGACCGCACGCCAAGCGCGCGCACGCCGATCTCCCACACCAAAAGGAAGATCGCAACCCCCAGTAGCGGCACGGCGGCTCGACGCGCGGCTTTCATCAAGCTCCTAGTCATGGATCAGGCCCATTTGCTCGAACAGAGCCCGGATACGGCTGGTATAGGCACCGAATTCCGGCGTCTCGCGCATCGCCAGTTTCCGCTCGGCCGGCAGGTCGATGGCGATGTCCGCGACCACGCGCCCCGGCCGTGGCGTAAAGACCACCACGCGGGTCGACAGGAACACCGCCTCGGTGATGCTGTGAGTCACGAAGACGACGGTCATCCGATGCTTGGTCCAGAGCCGATGCAGGTCGACATTGATCTGGTCGCGCGTCAGCGCATCGAGCGCCCCGAACGGCTCGTCCATCAGCAGCAAACGCGGGTCGAGCAGCAGCGAGCGGCAGATCGCGACGCGCTGCCGCATGCCGCCGGACAATGCCCGAGGATAGGCGCGTGCGAATCCGTCGAGCCCCACCATCTGCAGCAATTGCCGTGCGCGCTCCTCGTATTTCTTCTTGCCGTAACCGCCGAAATCCGCCGGCAACAGCACGTTCTCCAGAACGTCGAACCAATCCAGCAAGGCATCCCGCTGGAACGCCATGCCGAGACGCTCCGGAGGACCGTCGATGGGCGCGCCATCCAGTTGCAGGCGTCCGCCGGTCGGCGCCTCAAGTCCGGCAAGACAGCGCAAGAACGTGCTCTTGCCGCAGCCGCTCGGCCCCACCAGGCTGATGAATTCGCCCTCTGCGATATCAAGCGAAACGCCTTGCAACGCGGTGACGCCGTCGGCGTCACCGTATCTTTTCACGACATCGGACGCTGCGATCATGGATTCAACGGGATCGCGAGGGTCAGTTCTTGCCGCTGGCCACGTCCGCAACGACGCGCTCGTCGATCAGTTCATTGGTGAAGACTGCATCCGCATCGAAGCCCTTCTCGATGAGCCCGCCATCGGCGAGCACCGCAACGGCCCGCTTCCAGTCCGCCGCAGCCATCGTGCCGAACGGCAGGTTCCGGGTTGCATCGGTGTACGCATAATCCTTCAGCGTATCGATCTGCTGCCGCAAGACGGCCGGATTGAGTTTGGCCTGCGGCCGCGCCGCAATGATCGCCCTCACCGCTTCGTCCTGATTGCCGGCAAAGATATAGGCCCAACATCCCGCGACCACGCTCGCAAAACGCTTCAGCGCCTCGCGCTTCGAGGCGATCGACTTCTCGGTCGCCAGCAATCCGAAGCTTGGAAATTCCAGACCCTGATCGGCGAAGCGGATGGCGTTCGAGGGACGCTGGCTTGCGACGACGGCCAGAAAGAATGGTCCGGACGAGAATGCCGCGTCGGACCGGCCAGCCATGTAGAGGCCGGCTTTGCCTGCCGCGTCGACGCTGACGAGGTCGACGTCATTGCGAGTCAGCTTTCCGGCGGCGAGAAACTGGTCGATGAACGGCGCCTCGAGCGAACCGGCGGTGAAGGCGATCTTCTTGCCTTTCAAATCGGCGGGGCTGGCGATGCCGCTGTCCTTCGGAACCAACAGACCGATGTCGTTCTGCTTGATGAAGCCGGCAATCGCTTTCACCGGCAACCCCTTGGAGCGCGCGATCACCATCGGGGCTAACGACGCGTAGCCGACATCCATCGTATTCACCATTACCGACGATCTGCACGGTGGCGACGGACCCGGTTCCGTCATCCAGCACGACATCAAGGTTATACTTCGCGAACAATCCCTTTTGCGCCGCCAGATGAAACGGTGCCTGCGACCCCCAGGGCGTCCAGTCGAGTCGTACCGTCAGGCGGTCGGCCGCCGATGCGCTACAATTAATCAGTACACATGCAATAAACGCCGTAACCGCAGTTAACTCTCGAAATCCCATCATGTGCACACGTCCCATATCTGCCCGGCGGTACCGCATTCCTTCAAAAGACTAACACGGCGCCTTGCCCGCGCAAGATATGATTATGTACTGATTAATTTGCCGATTGCCCAACAATGAGGCTCGGGGGCGCGCGGCGCAGGCAACGACAGTTCAGAACGCGTCAGCCTGCGTGCTCGGTTCAGCAGTGCGAAACGCGTCAAGTGCCATGCAGCGATCGGTGATCGCCAGCAGTGTCGGACAAGCGTCAAGCGGGCAATTGAAGCGCCGCGCGTTGAAGATCTGAGGGACAAGGCAGATGTCGGCCATCGTTACGGAATCGCCGTAGCAAAACCGGCCGAACAGACGTTCGCGCCGCAGGTAGTCTTCGAGTCCGGACAACCCTTCCGCGATCCAGTGCCGATACCAGGCATTGGTCGCAGCCTCGTCCGCCTCAAACTGCGCCTTGAGATGCTTCAGCACGCGCACATTGTTGAGCGGATGAATTTCGCATCCGATGATCTGTGACACCGCCCTGACGTAAATCCGTCCGAGCGGATCGTTCGGCATCAGCGGCGGCTCAGGGTAGACCTCGTCCAGATACTCGATGATCGCCATCGACTGGATAAGGGATCGGCCGCCTTCCACCAGAAGCGGCACCAGCCCTTGCGGATTGATATCGCAATAGGACGGCGCCCGATGCTCCATCTTCGGCAGGCTGACATAGCGCGGCTCGTAGTCGAGCCGCTTGTAGGCCAGCGCGATCCGGAGACGGAACGAGGTCGAAGACCGAAAGAATGTATAGAGTTGCCGCGACACCTCAGGTCACTCTGCAGCGGCCTTCTGCAAGATATCGTCCGGCGTGGAGGATACGACCTCGACATATTTCGGGATGAACTTCCCGCCCTCGATATACTTGATGAAGGCCGGCTTGATCTCGTTGGCAAGGACCTTGCGAATCCTGGCATGCTCTTCGATATCGCTCCATTCGGCGATCAGGAAGAACCGCTGCGGGTCCTCGGTATCGCGGCACAGCACGCCATCCTTCACCTGCGCCGATGATTTGTGCATCGGATTGCCGTCCGAATAGTCAAATTCCTCGAACAGCTTGATGAATTCTTCCTCATGCCCGGGCATGACGCGGAAGTCGTAGATATGCAGATAATTGCCCTTGGTGGCGAGCGGCTCTTGCGCCATGAAAGTCTCCCGTTCCTGAGGAGATATGATGGTACACTGACTATTTCACTTTCGCAACAGTCGCGATATCGCGCCGTTTTTGTCGACAGGAGCGCTCTTCACGGAGTTGCGAGCTTTAGAAATGATGTTATACTGATTATAAATTCCAGCGCGAGAGACGCCACAAAATGGCATGGACGAGAGCGGCTTCGCTGAACGAGGTACCCGAGGGCAAGGCCCTCGGCGTCGAAGTCGACGGCATTCGTATCGCGCTCTACAATCTCAATGGCAAAATCTATGCAACGCACGGCATCTGCACGCACGCGCTCGCGCTGCTCGCCGAAGGCTGGATCGAAGACGGCAAGGTGGAATGCCCGCTGCACCAGGGCCAGTTCGACATCCGCAGCGGAAAGGCCCTTTGCGCGCCGGTGACCGAGGATTTGCGGACCTATGCTGTCCGTGTCGAGGGCAATGACATTCTCATTGATCCCGAACAGTCGGCTACAGAATTCGCCTTCGAGAGCAAGCCTGCTGCCGCCACGCCCGCGAAAGATAAGAACCGTGTTGTGATCGTCGGTGCAGGTCAGGCAGCCGCGGCTGCAATCCGAGCCATGCGCGCCATCGGTTTCAATGGCAGCATCGATCTGGTCGGCACCGAACCTCATCTCCCCTATGAGCGGCCGCCGCTATCGAAAGAATTCCTGCTTGGTACGGTCGAGTTTTCATCCAGCATTCGTTTGAGCGAGGCGGATGCGGTCCAACTCGGCGTGCGTCTGCATCTCGGCGTTGCCGCGACGACGATCGATATCGCGCAGCGCCAGATTACTCTCGCGAACGGCCAAGTTCTGGCTTACGATTCGTTGCTGCTTGCCACCGGCGGAACGCCGCGACGGCTGAGCATTCCCGGCGCGGATTTACCGGGCGTGCACTATCTGCGCACGATCGAGGATTCCGCCGCCATTGGCGCAGCGCTCGACCGCGCCCAGCATGTCGCCGTGATCGGCGGCGGGTTCATCGGTCTTGAGCTTGCATCGACCGCAATTTCGCGCGGCGTGGCAGTCACCCTGCTCGAACGCGAACGCGAGCTCATGGCGCGGATCATGCCGGCCGCGGTCGGCCGCGCCTTCCGGATCATGGCGGAGCGGCGTGGCGTCGATATTCGCCGCAACGCCGGCGTTATCGAAATCACCAGGCGCGGCGAACGCCTGGGCGTTGTGACCAGCGAAGGCACGATCGAAGTCGACGCGGTTCTGGTCGGTATCGGCATGCAGCCGGTGCTCGGCGTTGCGCTGCAGGCTGGCTGCGCCACCACGCCCGCCGGCATCGAGGTGGATGCGCAGGGACGCACCTCCGTGCCGGGCATCTGGGCGGCCGGCGATTGCGCGCTGTACCATGAGCCGATCGCGGCGCGGCGCCTCTCGCTTGAAAGCTGGCAGAACGCCGAGGAGCAAGGCGCCGCGGCCGGCCACTCGATCGCCGGACACAATGCAGCGGTGGCGCAAAAGCGCCCCTGGTTCTGGACCGACCAGTTCGGCTGCAATGTGCAGATGCTTGGAATTGTCGGCGCTGAGGATCATGTCGCGCTCTCAGCCGCAAACGAAGCCGCTCCCGGCGCCATCTATCGCATGTTCGACAAGGCGATCGGACGGCTCACCGCCGTCGTCGCGTTCTCGGACCCGCAGGCGATCCGCGCCGCGCGCGCCGAACTCGATTCCGCAATGCCTTTCGATCCCGATATTCATGGCGCCATCATCTCATCCGATGGACAGGACGGCGCCGATGCCATGGAGGCCAGCCTCATGAACGCCACCCCGGGACTGTCGCTCACCAAACGCTATATCTGGCCGGCCGATGGCCTCACCCGCATTCCGGATTGGGTCTATACCGACCAGGCGATCTACGAGCGCGAGGTCGAGAAGATCTTCCACGGCCGCACCTGGAATTATGTCGCGCTCGAATCCGAAATCCCCAATTCCGGCGACTTCATCCGCTCGCATGTCGGACCGACACCGGTCGTCGTCTCTCGCGCGGAAGACGGCTCGATCCATGTGTTCGAGAACCGCTGCGCGCATCGCGCCGCCGAGTTCTGCCGAGAGCTTTCCGGCAACACAAAGGAATTCGTCTGTCCCTATCATCAATGGTCGTACGATCTGAAAGGAAATCTGGCCGGCGTTCCCTTTCGTCGCGGCGTCGGCGGCAAGGGTGGCATGCCTCCAGATTTCAGGAATGCGGATCATGGCTTGCGCCGCCTGAAAGTGACGACGCATCGCGGCGTGGTGTTCGCCTCCTATTGCGACGACATGGAGCCGCTGGCCGAATATTTCACGCCGGAGATCATGCGCGAATTCGAGGCGACCTTCGATGGCCGCAAGCTCAAGGTGCTCGGCTATTACCGCCACTCACTGCCCGGTAATTGGAAGCTCTATCATGAGAATTTGAAAGACCCCTATCACGCCACCCTGCTGCACACTTTCCTGGTCACGTTCGGCCTTCTGGTCGCGGGCAACAAGTCGCTGATGCTCGCCGATCCGAGCGGGCGTCATGGCGTGATGGCTTCGGCAAAGTCCGACGGCAAGGCCGTGTCGAGCGACGCGAAGAAGGAAATGCGCGCTTACAAGGAGGGCATGACGCTGGCCGAGCCGCGCTTCATGGATTTCGTGGACGAGTTCGACAGCCCCTGGTCGGTGACAATGGCGACGATCTGGCCAAACCTGATCGTGCAGCGCGAGATGAACACACTGGGCGTACGCCAGATCGTGCCGACGGGACCGCATGAATTCATCATGAAGTGGACTATGTTCGGTTTTGAGGGCGACAGCGAGGAGATGACACGGCATCGCCTCCGGCAAGGCAATCTGATGGGGCCGGCCGGCTTCCTCGGGCTTGAAGACAACGAGGCGATCAAGTTCGTGCAGGACGGCATGCAGCGCGTGCCGAACGGCGAGCATCTGGTGAAACTCGATCCGGCAGTCGAAGCCGGCACCGCCGACAACCTGATCTCTGAAGCGGCAATCCGCGCCATGTACAAGCACTGGCGCGCCGAGATGGGACTGTGAGTCATGGATATGGCCGTTAAGCGCAACCCCTCATCCGACTCCCTCATGGATCCGCGCCTCGAGGCACTCCTGCTGCGGCACGAGATCGAGACCTTCAACGTGCGCTATGCGAACGCGCTCGACGAGCAGCGTCTCGCCGACTGGACCGAGATGTTCGCGGAGGACGCGACCTACGTCGTCCTGTCGCGCGAGAACCATGACCGCAACATGCCGGTTGGGCTGATCTATTGCGAAGGCAAAGGCATGGTCCGCGACCGCGCCTTCGCTCTCAGCGAGACCGCGATGTTCGCGCCGCGCTATCTGCGGCACATCATCGGTAATCTCGACGTGCTGGGCGAAGAGCGCGACGGCACGATCAAGGCACGCGCCAACTACGTCGTGCTGCAGGTGCTGTTCGACCGGCCAGACGCTACGTTGCATCAGGTTGGCGTGTATTTCGACGTGTTCCGCCGCGAGAACGGCGTGCTCAAATTGGCCAGCAGACGCTGTGTCTATGACAACCTGCTGGTGCCGAATGCGCTTTGTCTGCCGGTGTGACCGCATATGACCTGCCGCAACGAACCGGCAGACAAGGCGCGCGGCCGGCGAACGATCTCAGCTTGGCTGAAAGACCGTGCGGCCGAGATGGTTGTTCGCATCAACCAGCCGCAGCAGCGCCGCCATCAGGGCCGCGCGCTCCTTGGGAGGCAAAGGCTCGAGCAGGCGCGCCTGGGCGCGCTGCATCGCCTTGAACATCTCCCGGGTCACTTTCTCCCCGGCCGGCGTCAGGCGCGCGAGCACGGCGCGCCGATCCTTCTCACCCTTGCGGCGGGTCAGCAGGCCGCGCTGCTCCAGACGACGCAGCACGTCGGCGACATTGGTGCGGTCGATGCCGACCTCCCGCCCAAGCGTGTGCTGATCGGTGTCGGGATTGAGGCTGAGCGTGGTCAGCAGCGCATATTGCACCGGCGTGATGTCGAAGCCTGCGCATTCCTCGAAGAACAGGGCGTAGTTGATCTGGTGCAGCCGCCGGATCAGGAAGCCGGGGCGCGCCCACAACGGCATGCTGGCATAAAGCGAGGTGTGCTCCGCCTTCTTTCCGGCGGGCTGGCTTTTCGGCTTTCGGGCCGGCTTGGATTTCCCGACTCTTTTGGGCTTTGCCAATTTCAACAATCTCCCTGCGACGGCTTCCGGCTGTTCTCTACCACCCCCAGCGTCCACTCGCATCTCCTTCGTCCCGGTTATTCATGACATGCCGTCTCACCGCGGCCTGGTGCTTAAGCATCGGCCGCAAGGAAAATAAGCAGTACGCTGTCTAATATAGGGAGGCCGCGGTGATCCGCAATCGAATGAGACTTTCGCCCTTCGGCTTTAGTTTGCAGATGCAGCGCTCGGGAAACGTCCCAGGTCTTATCAAAACCAAGTATTTCGAAGTCATTATGCGTCCAGCCGTGATGATGCAAACCGCGCATTCCATACCCTCAACGACCACGGTCCTTCAGTTGGTGCAGCTTTTGCATCTTCAAAAATAGGATATATGCTGACTAATATGCTCCACGCATGGCCATAGATGGCGTAACCGACATGGTTCTTGGCGAACGGGATGAATCCACCGGCGCGATATCCGCGGCCGCCCCGCACTCGCAAGCGACGGCATTTCTCAAGCGAAGAAAGGATGGGGACTATGAATCGCCGCAAACTGCTCTTGGGCCTGGCGGGCGGGACCGCCGGCGCCGCACTCGCTGCACCGGCCATCGCGCAAACTCAACCGGCGATCCGCTGGCGTATGGCCACCGGCTGGCCGAAGAGCCTCGATACGATTCACGGCTCGGCCGAAGACCTTTGCCGCCGCGTCGGCCAGCTCACCGAAGGCCGCTTCGAGATCCGCTGCTTTGCCGGCGGCGAAGTCGTCCCGGCGCTGCAGGTGCTCGACGCCGTGCAGAACGGCACCATCGAATGCGGGCATATTCTGTCCGCCAATTACATCGGCAAGAGCCCGACCTACGCGTTCGATGCCGGATTGCCGTTCGGCCTGAATGCGCGGCAGCAGGCCGCCTGGCTGTATGAGGGCGGCGGCCTGCCGCTTGTCCGCGCCTTCTACAAGAAGTCGAACGTCATCCCCTTCCCCGTCGGCAACGTCGGTACGCAGATGGGAGGCTTCTACCGGAAGGAAATCAACACCGTGCAGGATTTGCAGGGCCTGAAGATCCGCATCGGCGGACTTGGCGGCACCATCCTGCGCAAGCTCGGCGCCGTACCGCAGCAGCTGCCGCCGTCCGATATCTATTCGGCGCTGGAGCGCGGCACCATCGACGCGTCGGAATGGATCGGTCCATACGACGACGCCAAGCTCGGCCTGAACAAGGTCGCCAAGTTCTATTACGCCCCCGGATGGTGGGAGGGCAGCGCCGGCATCACCGCGCCGGTCAGCCTGCCCGCCTGGGAAGCGCTGCCCGAGCCGTTCAAGGTCGCGTTCGAGACCGCGTGCAATGAGCAGATGATGTTCATGATCGCAAAGTATGACGCGCGCAATCCGGATGCGTTGCGGCGGATGATCGGGGAAGGCACGCAACTGCGGCTGTTCCCGCGCGCGGTTCTGGACGCGTGCTACAAGGCGAGCTTCGAGACATTCGAAGAGATTGCCGCCAAGGACGCCGACTTCAAGACCATCTACGACCCGTGGAAGCGCTTCCTCGAAAGCTCCAATCCGTGGTTCCGGGTCGCAGAACAGAGCCTCGACGCCTACCGCTTCTCGCACGATATCCCGACGGCATCGCAATGATGCTGCGCGCCCGGTAGCCACTGACGCTGCCGGGCGATGACCTTTGAGGGGCGCGGGAAGTCGGCGCGCTCACGGCGCCAGTGTGGGAGAGATCGATGCATGCCTTGCTCGCCTTTAGCCGTAAGATCGACTCCGCCAGCGCAGTATTCGGCCGCATCGCGGACTGGATGGTCGGTCTGTCATGCGCCATCAGCGCCGCGAACGCCGTCATTCGCTACGGCTTCAGCTACAGCTCCAATGCGTGGCTGGAAGCGCAATGGTACATGCTCGCAGGCATAGTCATGCTCGGGGCGAGCCACACGCTGTTTCGCAACGAGCATGTCCGCGTCGACCTGCTCTATGGCAATTTCGGTCCGCAAACCCGGCTATATGTGGACGTTTTCGGCATCATCTTCTTCCTGCTTCCGGCGACAATCCTGCTGACATGGGTGACATGGCCGTTCTTCGTCACGAGCTGGGTGACCGAGGAAGGTTCGTCCAACGCCGGCGGATTGATGCGCTGGCCGGTGAAGCTGATCCTTCCGGTCGGCTTCCTGCTGCTCACCCTTCAGGGCATGTCCGAGCTGGTCAAACGCATCGCGCTGTTGTGCGGCGTGGCGCCCGAGGCCGAGGTCATGACCGAATATCACCGTATGGAACAATGACCGCTTCCGCCCCACACATCCGATCCTCGAAAGAACTGTCCCGATGCTGACGGTGGCCCATATGCCGCCGCTAATGTTCGGCGGCCTTGTTCTGTTCCTGCTGATCGGCTTTCCAGTCGCCTTCTCGCTTGCGGCCGTTGGCTTGTTTTTTGGCTTCCTGTCAGTCGGAATGGGCTTTTTTTCCGAGGCCTATCTCGGAAACCTGCCGCTGCGCATCTTCGGCATCCTGTCCAACGATCTGCTGCTGGCTATTCCCTTCTTCACCCTGATGGGCGCGATCCTCGAACGCAGCGGCCTTGCCGAAGACCTTCTGGAGGGCACCGGCCAGTTGTTCTGCGGCGTGCCCGGCGGGCTCGCTTATGCGGTCATCATCGTCGGCGCCATCCTCGGTGCAATCACCGGAACCGTCGCCGCCTCGGTGATCGCCATGGGTATGATTTCGCTGCCGATCATGATCCGCTACGGCTACGACATGCGCATCGCAACCGGCGTGATCGCAGCCTCCGGAACGATCACGCAAGTCATACCGCCGTCGCTCGTGCTCATCATACTCGCTGACCAGCTCGGCCGATCTGTCGGCGACATGTATGCCGGCGCGATCGGTCCTTCGATCCTTCAGGTGCTGCTCTTCCTTGCCTTCATCGCCGCCGTTTCGATCATTTCTCCGCAGCGCGTCCCGCCCTTGCCCCAAGAGGCGCGCGCGCAGCGTGGATGGGTGCTGGTGCGACGCGTCCTTTGGGGCATGGTGCCGTCGATCGTCCTGATTTTCGTGGTGCTCGGCACGATTTTCATGGGCCTCGCGACGCCGACGGAAGCCGGCGCCATGGGCGCGGTCGGCGCGGTCATTCTCGCCGCCTTGAACCGTCGACTAAGCTGGCCGCTGGTCAATCAGGCGATGCAGAACACCATGCGCATCACATCCATGGTGATCTTCATTCTGATTGGATCCACGGTATTCAGCCTGGTCTTCCAGGGCGTCGACGGCTCCCGCTGGATTGAACACCTGCTGAGCCATGTGCCGGGCGGACAAGTCGGCTTTCTGATTTTCGTCAACATCTTCGTATTCTTCCTGGCCTTCTTCCTCGACTTTTTCGAGATCGCTTTCATCATCATTCCGCTGCTGGCGCCCGTTGCCGACAAGCTCGGCATCGACCTTGTCTGGTTCGGGGTACTGCTTTGCGTCAACATGCAGACGAGCTTCATGCACCCTCCCTTCGGGTTTGCACTGTTCTACCTGCGCGGCATCGCTCCGAAGGAGGTGCTGTCGCGCGACATCTACCTCGGGGCGCTGCCATGGGTCGGATTGCAGCTCGTCCTGGTGGCGATCGTGATCTTCTGGCCGGCGAGCGTCACCTATTGGATCGACAAGCGATCGAACGTCGATCCGGCTACGATCCGCATCGATCTGCCGAAGACTGACAGCGAGGACAGCGACACGTCGACGGTGAACTTCAAATAAGCGCCGCTGCGAGTCTCCCTCGCATGACAGCCGCTTGACAGCGCTGGTTATATCGTCAGTATACCCCTTATTTCGCCATCGATGATCTTGACGCACATGCAGATCAATATCCGCGCGGGAACGGGCAGCGTCGAAGACGCCATCTCCGACACGATCGAGCGCTGCGAGCAAAGCCAGCCGACGCTTAACGCCTTTGTCCAGATCGACCGCGACGGCGCGCTTACCGCGGCGCGCGTCATCGACGCGAGCGGCGCGTCCGCTGTACCGCTCGCCGGTGTTCCGGTCAGCGTGAAAGACATCCTGAATGTCGGCGGCCTGCCGACGAACTGGGGCTCGCGGCTGATGCAGGACGCCGCAGCCGCCGCGGCGGATACGATCGCGGTGGCGCGGCTGCGCAAGGCCGGAGCAATCATCATCGGCAAGAGCACGACCACCGAATTCGCCCATAGCATGATGGGCTCCTCGCCCCTGACCGGCCTCACCATCAATCCCTGGAATCCGGCGGCGACGTGCGGAGGATCGAGCTGCGGCGGCGGGGTGTCCGTTGCCGCAGGCCTGGTACGCCTTGCCCTCACCACCGACGCGGGCGCATCGACGCGGCTGCCGGCCGCCTGCACCGGCGTGCTTGGACTGAAACCCACGCTTGGCCGTATCCCGCACGATCTTGTGCCGGAAGGGTTCGCCAACTTCATCCACCTCGGCGTGATCACGCGCAACGTCGCGGATATGGCACTCGCGCTCGAAGCCATGGCCGGCCCGGCGCCGAACGATCCGCATTCGCTCGGCCTGCCGCGGTTCGACGCATCACAGATCAGCACGCAGGTGGAAAACCTCGCCGGCAAGCGCATCGGCCTGATCATGCAGGTCGGTAACGCGCGCGTTAGCCGCGGGATGACTGAGACGATTCGGCGTGTTGCGAAGACGTTGGAGGGGTACGGCGCCCCCGTTACGGACATCGAATGGGCGATGGACAATCCGGAACCGACCTGGCGCATCCTCCAGCAGTCGAACTGGGCGGCGCGGCTCGGCAAGATCATCGACGAGGTCGAGGACAAGATCGAACCGAGCCTGGCCGAAGGCGTGCGCGTCGGTCTCTCCTTTTCCGGACAGGACCTTCAGGGGGCGCTCAACAAGCGCACGGCCCTGTTCCGGCACGTGCAGAAGCTGTTTGACGGATTTGACTTCCTGCTGACGCCGGTCATGAGCCGGGAGCCGCTGGATGCGCTGCACAAGCCGCTCGATCCGATCAGCATCGACGGGGAGGTGGTCGGCGACATGCGACGCGAATGGACGCCGTATCTCAGTCTGTTCGATCTGACCGGGCATCCCGCGATCAGCGTGCCCACCGGCCTCTCGGACGGCGGTGTTCCGCTGGCGTTCCAGCTCGTCGCCCCCTGGTATGAGGAGGCCAGACTGCTCGGGGCCGTCGCATTCCATGAGCAGCACCACCCCTGGCAGCTTCTCGACGCGCAGCGATGAGGTAAGGTGTCAGTCGGAGCGCAGGGAGCATGACGCAGATGGCACACGGAAACGACGGCGAAGGCATCGGCGCCCGGGCGCCCCGGAAAGAAGACGCCCGGCATCTACACGGCCGCGGCCAATTCACCGCCGACATTCGCATCCCGGGGATGCGCGAAGTCGCGTTCCTGCGCAGCCCCGTGGCGCACGCGCTCATCACCCGACAGGGCAAGCCGCAGGGCTCCGAGGATTGCGTCTTCTTTCACAGCGACCTCGCCGGCGTCGCGCCGATCACCACCCGCTCCTCCATTCCCGGCTACAAGGTCTCCGACTATCCCGCGCTGGCAAACGGACGCGTACGCTTTGTCGGCGAGATCGTGGCGATGTGCGTCGCCGACAACCGGGCGGCGGCGGAAGATCTCTGCGAGCTCGTCGATGTCGATTACGATGCAATCCCTGTGATTGCATCGAGCACCGCCGGCCGCCAGAGCGAGGCGACGCTGCTGCATCGCGAATGGGGCGATAATCTCTTCCTCGAAACCAGCTTCGATCGCGGCATGGACGAGATCGCCCGAACGGCGCCGATTAGCGTCGAGCTGGAACTGTCGACCGCCCGGCAAGTCATGCATCCGATGGAAGGCAAGGGCCTCGTTGCGTGGTGGGACCATCGCGCTGGGCAGCTTGTCGTGCATACCTCCACGCAGGTGCCGCATCTGATCCGCATCGGCCTGGCCGAATGTCTCGGCATTCCGCAGGCGATCGTGCGCGTGGCGCCGCCCGATGTCGGCGGCGGCTTCGGCTACAAATGCATGCTGATGCCGGAGGAGATCGCGGTGGCCTGGCTGGCGCTGACGCAGAAGCAGCCGTTCCGCTGGATCGAAGACCGCCGCGAGCATCTGACCGCTGGCGCCAATGCGCGCCAGCACGAATACAAACTGAAGGCCTATGCCGACGCGCGCGGACGGCTGCTTGGTCTCGATGCCGAAGTGTCGGTCGATTGCGGCGCCTATTCGGTATGGCCGTTCTCGGCCTGTCTCGAAGCCGCGCAGGCTGGCGGAAACCTGCCGGGCCCTTACGATCTCAAATCCTATCGCTGCAAGACCTATTCGGTCGCAACCAACAAGCCGCCTTTTGCTCCATACCGAGGCGTGGCGCGACCGGGCGTCTGTTTCGCGATCGAACTGACCATCGATGCCATCGCGAAGGCGGTTGGACGCGAGGCGTGGGAAGTGCGCATGGAAAATCTCGTCGCGGCCGCGGCGATGCCCTACACCAACATCACCAACAAGCATTACGACAGCGGCGACTACCCGGCTTCGCTTCTGGAAGTAAAGCGCATGATCGATTTCGACGCGCGACGCAGGCTGCCTACACGCGACGAGAAAGGCCGCTATCTCGGGATCGGCTTTGCGAGCTATACAGAACAATCTGCGCACGGCACCAAGGTGTTTGCCGCCTGGGGGCTCCCGCTGGTGCCGGGCTTCGATCAGGCACATGTCAAGCTCACGCCCGACGGCGCGCTCGAAGTCAAAGCCGGCATCCACACGATCGGACAAGGGCTCGAGACCACGCTGGCGCAGGTCGCGCACGAAATGACGCGCGTTCCGCTGAAGGATATCCGGGTGACGCTGGGCGACACCGCGACCACGCCCTTCTCCACGGGCGCCTACGCCTCGCGCGGTATCGTGATGACCGGCGGCGCGGTATCGCGCGCAGCAGACATCGTTGCCGGCCGCGTCAAGGCCATCGCGGCGCATCTGATGCAGGTCAAACCGGAGGATATCACTTTCCGCGAGGGCCGGATTTTCGCGGGTGCCGCGAATGTTTCCTATGCGGATGTTGGCCGCGCCTGGTACATCCGCCCCGACGAATTGCCTGACGGTGTCGATCGCGCCGGCCTGGAAGCGACGGCCGCCTACAAGCCCGAGGTCGACAGCGGCGTCTTCTCCTATGCGAGCCACGCCGCCTATGTCGCCGTAGACGCCAGGACCGGTCTCGTGGAAATCCTTGACTACGCCATCGTCGAGGATTGCGGGCGCATGGTGAACCCGATGATCGTCGAGGGACAAACTTTCGGCGGTGCGGCGCAGGGCGTGGGAACGGCGCTATTTGAGGAGAGCCCCTATGACGACAATGGCCAGCCGCTGGCCTCGACCTTGATCGATTACCTGTTGCCGGGGCCGACCGAACTGCCGCGTTTCCGCATTCATCATATGGAAACACTGTCGCCCTATTCCGCGCATGGCATCAAGGGCGTCGGCGAAGGCGGCGCGATCGCGCCGTCAGCAGCGATCGTCAACGCCATCAACGATGCGCTTTCGCCACTGAATGCCGTGCTGCGCGACATCCCGGCGACGCCCGAGCGCATTCTTGCCGCCATCGCGAAAGGCGGACGCGCCAACACCAAGGATGCGGCATGAAACCGGCGGCTCTGGATTACGCGCGGGCGCGGACGCTCGACGACGCGCTCGAGTGGCTCGCCGCCGGCGATGGACAGGTCAAGGTGTTCGCCGGCGGCCAGTCGCTTGGGCCCATGCTAAATCTGCGCCTCGCGCGCCCGGCCAAACTCATCGATATCAGACACATCCCGCAATTGCGCGCGATCGAGGCGGACAGCCGCATGTTCTCGCTCGGCGCGACCTGGACGCATGCCGAGGTCGAAGACGGCATGATCGAAGACCCGACGCGCGGGCTTCTGCCTTTCGTCGCCCGCGGCATCGCCTATCGCGCGGTGCGCAATCGCGGCACAGTCGGCGGTAGCCTGTCTCACGCCGATCCAGCAGCGGACTGGGTGTCCACGATGGCCGCGATCGGAGCCATCATCGAAATCCGCAGCGCCAAAGCCTCAGCGCGATCCGTCGCAGCGCACGACTTCCTGCGCGGCGCATTCACGCCGCAACTTGCGGCGGAGGACATCCTGTGCGCCGTGCAGATCCCGCGATTCTCCCCCGATATGCGTTGGGGCTATTACAAGGTCTGCCGTAAGACCGGCGAGTTTGCCAAGGCGATCGGCGCATGCGTCGTCGACCCGAAGCTGGATATCTGCCGCGTCGTCGCCGGTGCCCTGAATGGCCGCCCGCTGCTGTTGTCGCGCACGGCCGCAGCGTTGCAGCAGGATGGCACGGACAAGGCCACCGCCCTTGTCCGCGACGAGATCGAGGACATGCTCGCTACGCTCGACGTCGCACATCGGCAGCAACTCGCCGTGGCCGTGGAGCGTAGCCTGGCGCAGCTCAACGATCCGCGGAGATCCTGACATGCTAGCGATCGATATCTCGCTTTCGGTGAATGGCCGATCGGTGCGCACCAGCGCGGAGCCGCGCACGCAATTGCTGGAATTGCTGCGCGAAGATCTCAACCTGACCGGCGCGCATGCCAGTTGCGAACAGGGCGTCTGCGGTGCCTGCACAGTGATTGTCGACGGCAAGCCACAGCGCTCTTGCATCAGCTATGCCGGAGACGCCGATGGCGCCTCGGTCACGACGATCGAGGGACTCGACAACGATCCGCTCATGGGTGAACTGCGCGCCGCGTTCACCAGGCATCACGGCCTGCAATGCGGCTTCTGCACGCCCGGCATGCTGATCACGGCACGTGATATCGTGGTTCGCCTTGGCGAGCTTACGCCGGCACGCATCCGCGAGGAACTGTCGGGCAATCTGTGCCGCTGTACTGGCTATGTCGGTATCGTCGAGGCGATCCTAGAGGTCAGCGCAGGCAAGCAGCCTGCCGCAACTGTCGCTCCCGCCGTAGCCAGCGCGGCCCGAACGGCCCCGCCAGCGTCCGAACTCGTGAAGCAGGCTGTTTCACTGGCCGAGAGACCTGCTTCGGCAAGTGTCGCGGCCACGCCGTCACGGCAAGGATGGACCTCGATCCAACAGCGGCTTCAGATCGCCTCGGCACCGGCCGACGTGTGGACGAAGCTCGCCGATCTGAAGCAGGTCGCGACATGCCTGCCCGGCGCGGAAATCACGACCATCGACGGCGACCAAATCGAAGGCCGGATGCACATGGCGTTGGGGCCGATGAAAGTCTCGTTCAAGGGTGACGGCAAGCTTACGCTGGATGCGACGGCGCGTCAGGGCCGCATGACCGGTCGCGGACGCGACACTGGATCTGGATCGAGCGCCGAGGGCGAAGTCGAATGGAACGTGTTGCCTGGCGACGCCGATCCGGCTGCTACGAGCACATTGGCCGTCACCTTGTCATGGCGTCTAAGTGGCCGGCTGGCGCAGTTCAATCGTGCTGGCCTGGTGCAGGACGTCGTGCAGCGCCTGACAGCGGACTTCACGGCCAATCTCGAGCGCTCACTCAAGGGCGAAACGGCTTTGTCGGGCCGGATCAAGCCAATCAGCTTCTGGTCCCTGGCATGGGCCATCCTGAAGGGCCGCGTGGCCGGACGGCGCTGATCATCGCGATGGGAGATCGACATGACATTCACCATCTGCAGTACCAACCCGTAGGAAATCGTCGATTGGCGTAGGAAATCGTTGTCTGTGTAGCGGGGAGCGACCCGAAGGACAAGAATTCAACTGCCCCCACGATGGGATTGTCCGCCAGGAACGTTTCACCTGCGCGGCCGTACGGCGAGCCATTGAGTGCCACGACCCTCAATCGAGAAGCGGCACATGGCTCGGCTCCGTTGCATCTCCGTCATTCGGCACGAGGCCGCTCTGTTGTCCTAAGTATTATTGGGGGTCATCGGACCAACGGCGGCCGGGTCTCGCAGGTCCAAAGATGGTCTTACAACGTCCAAAGCCTTGCTTCGGGGTGGACAAGTTCAACTTATCTACGGCTCCGAAGGATCACGACGGAATGGCCTCGGCTTGGCGAGCCCGGACCTACCGGCGGGGTGGCGCGCCTTGGCATCTCTCGCTGGCGCTCACAGATAGGATTTCGGCAACAGCATATGGATGCCCTTGTTACCGTCGACGAGCTGGGTGACCCGCAGATTTCCGGCAAGCGAGCAGAGCATATAGGCTTGGTTGCGAGACAGGTTGGTGCGCGCGCAGATGTGCTTGACCATCTCGCGCACCGCCTGCTTCGCGGCATCGTCGAGATCCTCATCGAGGCCGATCGACATCAGATGCGTCGAACTCTCGGCAAACGGCCATGACAGCTCCATGTCCTTACGCACCGTCAGGCGGAACGTGCCGGTCACGCCAGTTTCGAGCGCGGTAATGCAGACCTCGCCGTCGCCCTGCACGCCATGTCCGTCGCCGGCGAAGAACAGCGCGCCTTCATTGTAGACCGGCAGATAGAGCGTCGTGCCGGGACGAAGTTCCTTGTTATCCATGTTGCCGCCGAAGCTGCGCGGCACCGGCGAGCCGCAACGGCCCCAGGCCGCCGGCGGCGCGGTGGCGATGATGCCGAAGAACGGGTCGAGCGGGATCTCGAGACCCCAGGGCATCACGCAGACATTGCGTTCATGATCGACCTTCGGATGGATCGTTTCGTATTCCGTGAACTCGTCCGGCAAGGTACCCAGCAGCGGCAAGATCGACACGAAGCCCCAGTCCTGCCGCACCTTCACGCTGAGAATGTCGACCTGGAGGACATCGCCGGGCCTCGCACCCTTCACGTAGACCGGGCCTGTGATGAAATGCGGGCCTGGTCCCTGAGCCAGCGTATCCAGCGCCAGCAGATAGTCGGCCGGCACGATGCTGCGATCCTCCGGCAGGCACTCCTTTCCACCGGCGGGGAAGGAATGCAGCGTGACAGTGTCGCCGGACGCGACCTCCAGAACCGGCGGCGTGGTGCTGTCGAGATAGCCCCAGACCATGTTCTCGGGTGCGGAGGAAATTTCATGACGGCGCGAGATGGGCTTGCTCCCTTTGTGATGTCAGATGGCGATGTAGCGGCTTAACAACTCGCGGCTCGACTGATCCATGCGGCCCGCTTCGGCCACCGAGCCGCGCGACAGCACGACGAAGGCGTCGGCAAGGCTGACGGCGAAGTCGAGATATTGCTCGACCAGAAGCAGCGAGATTTTGCCCTTGAACGAGGCCAGCACATCCTTGATCGCGGCGACGAGATTGGGCTGGATCCCTTCGGTCGGCTCGTCGAGGATCAAAAGGCCAGGCTTCGTGACGAGCGCGCGGGCGATCGCAAGCTGCTGCTGCTGTCCGCCGGAGAGCGCGCCGCCGGGGCGTCGCCACATCTGACTGAGCACCGGAAACAGTGCGACAGTTTCGTCCACGACATCCGTTCCGAACGTGCCGTGCGCACGGGCCGCAGCCTCGATGTTCTCGCCGACCGTGAGCTCGGAGAATATCTCGCGACCCTGCGGCACGTAGGCCAGTCCGGCGGCCGAGCGCCGATGCGACGACCAGTCCGATATCTCAGTGTCGTCGACCAGCACGCGGCCTCGTGACGCCGGCAGAACGCCCATCAGGCATTTCAGCAGTGTGGTCTTCCCCGCGCCGTTCCGGCCGAGCACCGCGAGACACTCGCCGGGCATGATCTGGAAGCCCACCTTGCGCAGAACCTGCGCGCTACCGTAATGCTGATCGAGGCTCTCGACGCGGAAGCGCATGCCTATCGACCCAGATAGACGTCGATGACGCGCGCGTCGGCCCTTGCATTCGCCATCGAGCCCTCGAACAACGTCTTTCCTTCGTGCAGGACCGTGACGCGATCGGCGATCTGCTCGACGAAATCCATGTCGTGCTCGACCACGACGATGGCACGATCGGCGCGCTTGAGACTTCGCACGAGAGCGGCCGTTCGTTCGGTCTCTTCGTCGGTCAAGCCTGCGACCGGCTCGTCCAGCATCAGCACGGACGGGTTTGACGCCAGGACCATGCCGATCTCCAGCCACTGCTTCTGTCCATGCGCGAGTTCGGATGCGGAGCGATTGGCCAGGGCCAAGAGGCCGACAGCATCCAGAACCTCTGCGACGCGTTGATCGAGTTCGGCTCTCGAGAGAGACCATTTCAGCCCGCCCTGCGCACCGATCTCGATGTGCTGGCGTACGTTCAGGCCCTCGAAGATGCTCGGCTTCTGGAATTTCCGCCGGATGCCCGCACGGGCGATCTGGGATTCACCGGCGCGCAGCACATCGGTGGCGTCGCCAAAGATCACCCGGCCCTTCTTGGGTTGCGTGATGCCGGAGATCACGTCCAGCAACGTCGTTTTGCCCGCGCCGTTCGGCCCGATCACCGCTCGGACCTCACCGAAATCGATCGCCAGCGATAGCGTATCGATGGCACGAAAACTGCCGAACTCGACCGTCACCGCGTCGATCACCAGCGCGGTCCCGCTCATCGGTTCAGCTCCGCCGGTTCGGAAGACAGCCGTGAGATCAGCGGGTGATGAAGCCTGAACCTGGCGAGATCGACGAGCCCGTTCGGGAATACGAACACGACCAGCACGATGAGCCCCGAAAGGATGAACGGCCAGAGCTCGGGTGCGGCAGCCGACAGCCAGAACTTGATCGCATTGACCAGCACCGCGCCGATGACGGCGCCGATCAGGTGCCCTCGTCCGCCGATTGCGACCCAGACCGCGATTTCGAGCGACAGATCGGGCGCGAGCAGCCGGGGATTGATGATGCCGACCTGCGGCACATAGAGCATGCCGGCGAGTGCCGCGATCAGCGCCGACAGGCACAAGACGGCGAGCTTCAACAATAAGGTGTCATAGCCGAGCGTGCGCAACCTCACCTCGTCGTCCCGCGCCGCGATCATGAGCATGCCGAAGCGGCTCTGCAGCAGCAGGCGGCAGCCGAGCATCGTCAAGGCAAGGGCAATGACCGAGATCGCCGCGATCGCGATGACGACGCCGCGCGAGCCGATCGGCCAACCGAAGATGACGGCGAACCCGGTCATGCCATTGTTGCCGCCGAAGCCGGTATCGTTGCGGAACATCAGCAGCATCGCAACATAGACCAGCGCCTGGGTGATGATCGCGAAATAGACACCGCCGACCCGGGAGCGGAACGACACGTAGCCGAACACGCCGGAGATCAGGAGCGTCACGGCAACAGCGATAACCGCAGCATAGACAAAGTAGCCAAAGCCCGCCCAATAGAACGGGAACGCCGTCCAGCCCATGAACTGCATGAAGTCCGGCACCTTGCCGGTGACCTCGAAGGAATGCTTGAGGAGATACATCGCGACGACATAGCCGCCGATGCCGAAGAACAGCCCGTGTCCGAGCGAGAGGATGCCGAGATAGCCCCAGATCAGGTCGAGCGACAGCGCCAGCACCGCGAAGGCCGCGAGTTGCCCGATGGCATTGGCGAGATAGGCGGACAAGCCGAACGGAACCGCGATGGACATGACCAGCAACAGCGCGACCGCAAGCACTGCGGCCAACACAGTCAGGAACGGCCGATCCGACCAGATCGAGCTCATTTCCGGCGTCCCTTGACGGCGAACAGGCCTTCCGGCCGCCATTGCAGGAAACCGATGATCATCAGGAGCACGATGACCTTGGCCGCAACCGCGCCCCACAGCGGCTCGATCAGCACATTGATCTGCCCGATGCCAAGCGCCGCGACGATGGTGCCGGCGATCGTGCCGACGCCGCCGAGCACCACCACCATGAAGCTGTCGATGACAAAGTTCTGTCCCATCTGCGGATTGACGCTGTAGATCGGCGCAAGCGCCAGCCCCGCCAATCCTGCAAGTCCCGAACCAAGTCCGAACGCCAGCATGTCGACGCGGCGCACGGCGATGCCGATACAGCCGGCCATAGTCCGATTCTGGGTGACGGCCCGTATGTTCAGCCCCAGCGGGGTCAGGTGCATCAAGCCCCAGGTCAGGCCAAGCGTGATCGCCGCAAACGCGATCGCAAACATGCGGTTCCAGGTAAAGATGAAGTCACCGATCACGGGCACCCCGCCGGTGATGTAGAACGGCGTTACGAATTGGAGGTTCTGCGTGCCGAATGTGACGCGCACCAGATTGATCAGGAACAGGCTGACCGCCCAGGTCGCAAGCAGGCTCACCAGCGGACGGCGATAGAGATGGCGCAGAAGGATCGCTTCCAGCACGATGCCGATCGCGGCGGTCGCCAGGAAGACAGCAGGGATCGCAATGATGAGATACCACTGCAGCATGCCGGGCGCGATCTGCCGCAAGGCTTCCTGCACCAGCCAGGTGATATAGCCGCCAAGCATAATGAACTCGCCTTGCGCGAGATTGATCACGCCCATCAGGCCGAAGATGACCGCCAGCCCGATCGCGGCCATGAACAGGATGCTCGCGAAGCTCAGGCCATTGTAAAGCGTGGCGAGCATGTCGCCGATCGTGATGCCCCGACGGATCGCTGCGCTCGCCGCATCGACGGCGCGCCTGAAGTCCGTATTGGCGCTGTAGGCGGGATCGTTTGTCAGCGGTCCTACCAGCGCCAGCGCGTGCCGGTCCGGCCGGGACGCGATGCGGCCGATCGCGGCGATGCGCTTGTCCATGTCGGGTGAGTTCAAGGCGGCTCCCTGCGCCACTGCCGAGATCTGCGCTTTCAGGCCAGGATTGCTCTCGTCGCGGCCGGCCGCCTCGAACAGTTGCTCGGGCAGGTTCGAGGCCTGCCGTTCCAGCGTGCGCAGGGCTGCAGCGCGCCGAGCGGGATCCGGCGAGCCGCGCAAAGCGAGCGCCGCGTCGGCTGTCTCGAACACCGCCCTGTTCTTCAGGCTAAGCAAGGGCGACCGGCTGCCGTCGGCGGCGCTCCGTGCCGCCCGCGTCAGCGCGTCAACGGACCCGTCAGCCGAGGCGACGACGGCGCCCGTGGCGTCGCAGGACAGTTTCCGATCCATCACACTGCGTGCAATCAGCGCGGCCCAGGCGCGATCGTCGGGAGAGCCGTCCGCCGCGATGCCGGTCATTGCGCGACCCGCCTCTCCCATCGCGGCCGCGTCGCCGCACACTTTGCCGATCAGATCGGCCCGCTCCACGGCACCAGCGGTCGAGCACCACGCGACAACGAGCACGCACAACACAAGCGCAAGGCCGCGAGTCACGCACGACCATCCGAGCGAAGCCGACAGGCCAGGCGAGCCTGCGATCACTGGTCAACTATAAGGGCTGAACGGAACAGGTTTTGGCGTATCCTTGGATTGCCAAAGAATGTCAAAGCCCTGCTTCTCGTTGACCGAACCGATGAAGACGCCCCGCGAGACATAGTTGTTGTCGGCCGTCATCGAGAGCTTGTATCCGGACGGACAATCGAAGGAGAGACCCGCGAAGGCCTTCGTCACTTCCGGCACATCGAACGAATTGGCCTTGGTCGCTGCCATGGCCCAGAGATGAACCGCATCATAGGCCGAGACCATCGGATCGATGGCGACATCCGCCTTGAACGGCACGTTGTTGGCCTTCACGTAATCGGCCCACTGCTTGAGGAAAGCCGTGTTCGCCGGCGCCTTCGCGTTCTGCAGATAAGCCCAGCAATTGAGATGGCCGACCAGCGGCTCCGTGTTGAGACCTTCGAGATCGGCTTCGACCATGTCGAGCCCGAGCACCGGCACGTCGGTGGCCTTGACCCCCTGATTGGCGAATTCGCGCAGGAAGTCCGGAATCGACGAACCAACCACCGTCAGCACCACGATCGGCTTGCCGCCGCCCGCGTCCGCGAAGGCGCGGATCTGGTTGACCAGCGTCTGGAAGTTGGAGAAGCCCAGCGGGACATACTCTTCCTTCCACGCGCTCTCGGCGATGCCCTTGGACTTCCAGTAGCCCTTGAGCTGCTTGTTGATCGTACGCGGCCAGACGTAATCCGAGCCGAGCATGAAGAAGCGCTTGGCGCTGACACCGTCTTCGCTCATCAGATAATCGACCGCCGGCAGCACCGAGCTCGCGGGTGGCGAATTGACATAGACGACGTTCTTCGAGTTCTCGTCACCCTCGAAATGCAGTGGGTAGAACAGCAGCCCGTTGGCCTGTTCAACCACGGGAAGCACGGTTTTGCGCGAGACCGAGGTCCAGCAGCCGAACAGTGCTGCAACCTGGTCCTGGTCGAGCATCTGCTTGCCAATCTGCGCGTAGAGCGGCCAGTCGGAGGCGGGATCGGACACCATGACCTCGATGGTGCGGCCGTTGACGCCGCCCTTCGCGTTGATTTCCGACGCGGCCATCTTCACGACGTGATTCAAGCGGCCCTCGATGTTGGCCATCGTCCCCGACGACGAAAACAGGCAGCCGAGCTTGACCGTGCCGCCGGCTGCATTTGCGGAACGTACGATCGCCGGCATAGCGACCGATGTCGTCAGCGCCGCCGCCGCGCCAAGTCCAGTTCCGCGAAGAAACGAACGCCGTGAAAACCTTGCCATGGATCGGACCTCTGCTCTCCGAGTGCTGTCCGATTTCAAATCATGGCATTTGGTCAGGCAACGCCAAATAGTATTCAGGTGTGCTCAAGCGCTCGGCAAGGACTTTGCTTCTCGAAGCGTGATGTCACTTTTGCCATTTAGGATGTTACCTTTGCCTCGCGAGGCGACCGCAATGACGCAATGTGCGCAACACCCGCGATGCATCGAACCGCGTTGCCGTCATGCCGGCAGCGCAAGCATCGCGTCTCTATCAAATGGCTGAAATCTATGCGATATGCCCGTAGTCGGTCACGTATGAGGGTCCACGCCGATGCGCCGCTCACAGCACACTGAACACGAAATTTTATTCCTGCTCGAAGAGGCGGATGCCGGCATTTCGATTGCCGAAATTTGTAGCACGGCCCGTGTCTCGCTGCGGACCTTCTATCGTTGGCGCAAACGTTATGGCGGTCTCACCTCGCCCGCCCTTCGTCATCTGCGGGAGCTTGAGATCGAGAACCAGCGCCTGCGCACCATGCTCGACAAGCTGTCGGAGAACCGCCACGACCGCCGCGCGAGAGCAACGCTGGACAAAATCCCGCGTCAGGATTTCGGCTCGAGCCAGGCGTCGGTGGAAGCTGCAGAGCAGTCGCGCGGCGCCTGCCTGGGTCGTTTTGCCTCGATCCGCTACATGCGCTGACACCTTCAAACGAGGCGGCATTTCGCTGATTTCGAACAACAATTTTGGCTCGCCCGGTATGGCTGGACGGTTGCCAAGCCGCTGGTGAGCAGATCACGATCAGGGGCGCGATGATGACAAATGGAATCCGCATCAGGGCGGCGAATATCGGAACGGTGAGCAGCACCAGCGCGACGGCGACCATGTTGCAGCCGAGTATCAGGTCAGGCAGCTCTGGTTGCATCTGAAATACGATACTCCGACAAAGACGGGAACTACGTGACGAAAATAGTTCCTGTCCGGGATGGATGGACCGCGGTCAACGTTCCGCAGTGACCTTGTCGCCGTGCAACTTCGCCCGCCAGGTGCCTTGCTCAACCATCTCCGCGATCAAATCCGCCATGATGCGGGCCACCGCTTCGCTGCCCCGAGCGTTCATGGTCCGCTGCGAAACCACCACCGCGAGAGTCCATGAGGGCACCGGGTCGACGATGGGAATTGCAACCATCTCGCCTCGCTTGAGCTCATCGGTGAACGCAAAATGCGGCATGACGGCCATGTAGTTGGCGTCGCACACCAGCTTGCTGATTGCAGGCAGGCTGTCGCAGTCCTTGACCGTGAGCGTCACATCGTGACGCGCCGCGAGTTGCTCAATCACCACGCGCAACACGTTTGGCCGCCCAGGCAGCGCGATACGATCGCTTGCGAAGACCTTCCTGAACGGGACCGATTTCCGCCTGACCATCGGACTGTCCTTGGCGACGAACAGCATCAGGTCCTCGCTCATCATCTCGGTCCAGGCGACATGCTCGAACGCCTTGTGATTGTACAGGAGAGCTACGTCGAGCCTACCTGCCTGGATCAATTCGTCCAGGAAGCCGGTCATGGCCTCGACGAGATGCAGCGTGACGTTCGGAAGCCGCCTTGCCATCACCTCGAATAGCGGTAATGAAAGTCCTCTCGCCGCCGATGTCGGGAGCCCGACGGAGACACGTCCCGACGGCGCAAGCGTCTGCGAACGCACGTTCTTCTTGGCGTGGTCGACTTCGTCGAGGATGCGTCGGGCGTGATCATAAAGTTGCTGGCCGCGCTCGGTAGCCGTGACCCCTCGCGCATGCCGCACCAGCAATTCGACGCCGAGCTCCTCTTCCAGTTGCTTGATCTGTTGACTGAGGGAAGGCTGGGCGATGCGCAGCACCTCGGCCGCGCGCGAAACATTGCCGCTCTCGAAGATCTGCACGAAGTATCGAAGCTGGCGGAGATCCATCGCGGCGGAGACGCTTCAATATGTCACTGTTGTTCTGCTCTCAAATTGAGCATCAGAGAAAACCTATTGCCTAACAGAAGATATAGCTCATTAAAATCAATTATTTCCTAGCCGTCAAGCTGCTTGAAACGAGAGCACGTAAGGTGGCATAGGTTTTTCCTATATCAGACCATTGGAATTTGATCTTTGTTCTCGAAGTTCTTTTCTCGTTAGCTGCCGACAAGAAGGGGCGTTTGTTTCAGCAAAAAGGCATCGGAGATCAGTTATGACTTCGCGAATTGGGGTTGGCGCCGGGCTCGCGGCGGTGACGATGATGAGTTTGTTGTCGACGGTGGCGGTTGCCGAGCAGATGCCTTGCATTGGCAACTCTTCAGCCACGACCGGCCCCGCAGCCTTCGGCGGGCAGGCCATCAAGATGGGAGCCGAGATCGCGATCGAGGAGATCAACGGGACGGGCGGCGTGCTTGGAAAGAAGCTCAGCTTCATTCAGTACGACGATGCCGGCGCGCCGCCTCGCGGCGTCGACAATACCCGCCGCATCGCGCTGGCCGACAAATGCATTGCTATCCTCGGCGGCTACCACTCGACGGTCGCCGTGGCGCAAGCCGAGCCGGTCAATGACATCGGCATTCCCTATGTCGGCGTGCTCGCGGCCAATACGAAAGCGATCGAAAATGGCCACAACCCGAATTTCATGTTCCGTGTCTCCGCCAAGGACAAGTGGGTCGCGCGCTATCTTGTCGACCAGGCGCTGAAAGCCTCGAAGTCGGGCAAGGTCGCATTCTTTTATGAGAATACCGGCTGGGGCAATGGCGCGATCGCCGACGTGAAGGATGCGATGGCGAAGAAAGGCAAGGAGCTGGCCGCAGCCGAGACCTTCAACTGGGGCGACCAGGACATGTCGCCGCAGGTTATCCGCGCGCGCGACGCCGGCGCCGACGTCGCGCTGTTCTGGGCGCTCGACCGCGAGGGCAACCAGATCCTGCGCTCGATGGACAAGGTCGGCTGGAAACCTACCATCATCGGCGCGTGGGGCATTGCCGGCAACCTCGGAGAGTTGGCCGGGCCGCTCGCCAACGGCGTCGAGGTGATCCAGACCTATACTTTCATGGGGTCAATGGACGCAAAGAAGCTGGCGCTCTGGGACAAGGTGAAGGCCAAGTACGGCCTCAAGGATCCCGCCGAGATCAAGATGGGTTCCGGCGTCGCCAACGCCTATGATGCTGTCCACATCATCGCCAGGGCGATCGAAAAGGCACAATCCTACGATTGGGAGAAGGTTCGCCAGGCCCTCTATACCGTGGACTACGACGGCCTGGTTGCCGAATACAAGCCGGCCTTCGACCCGTCCGATCCCGAACGTCAGGATGCAATCCTGCCAAAGTACTACAAGCTCACAGTGTGGGTTGACGGGAAGCTGTTGCCGATCGAGCAGACGGCTTACGGCAAGACAAACTGACGACGGACACTTCCATCGTTGCGGACTCCGCCTGAGCACCCGCAACGCTGGCTGCCGTGACCAGCATCAATCAACATCGTGATCGCGCTGCGAATGGCATCGGCCAAACACGCTACGATTGCCTTCGATAACGAGCGCAAATCGACCACGCCGCGTCCAACCGGCCGATTTGATCGCAAGCCGCGAGTCCAGCAGTGACGACGACCATCCAATACATCCTGTCGGGCCTTGCCATCGGCGGCATCTATGCGCTCGTCGCACTCGGCTTCCACATCATGTGGTCGGCGGCGAAGGCGGTAAACTTTGCGCATGGCGACACGCTCATGCTGGGGGCAGTGGTCGCGGTGATCGGCGTCGATCAGGGCGTGCCGATGCCCCTCGCCTGTCTTCTCGGTATCGCCGCCGGCGGCATATTCGGCATTCTGCTGGAACGATTTGCGGTCCGTCCGTTCGTGGGTGCGGCGACGTCGGTCGGCTGGATGCTGACCACGCTGGCCGTCGGGGTCATGACCGAGGCGCTCGCAACCCTGCAGTTTGGAGGATTCTCGCGACCGCTGCCGTCGCCCGGCGTGGCAGGCGCCGTTCATATCCTTGGAGCGGGCGTCTACCCCCAGGAACTCTTCATTCCCGTTTTTGCCGTGGCCGTCGTGATTGGCCTCAAGCTGCTGCAGCGGCACACGCTGGTCGGCCGTGCCATGCAGGCCGTCGCCCACAACAAGCAGGCAGCCGCCCTGATGGGCATCAACGTCAACCGCATCACGGCACTCTCGTTCGGCCTCGCATCCCTGTTTGGCGCGGCCGCCGGAATCCTCGTCGCGCCGGTGATCCAGGTATCAGCCAGCATGGGCGCGATCCTGGGCTTGAAGGGTTTCGCGGTCGCCATCATCGGCGGCATCACCAGCGCGCCGGGCGTTGTTATCGCCGGTTTCGCGTTCGGCGTGATGGAGAAGTTCGTTGAGGGTTATGTCTCGACGGCTGCCCGCGAGATCGTCGGCTTCAGCGTGATGGTTCTGGTCTTGCTCGCGTTCCCGCAAGGCCTGTTCGGCAAGCGTGAGGTTCTCAAGGTATGAGGTACCTCAACGCGATCGGCTTCCTCGTCTTTGGTCTCGTCCTGATCGCGGTTCCGCTTCAGGCCGCCAACGAATACGAACTACGCCTGTTCATGCTGTTCCTGATCTATGGCCTGATTGCAGCCGGACTGAACGTGCTTGTCGGACTAAGCGGTCTGGTTTCACTGGGGCAAGCCGGTTTCTTCGCGCTCGGTTCATACACCGCGGCGATCCTCGCGACGCGGCTGCATTTTGATGTCGTCGCTTGCTGCATCAGCGCGGCCGTCGTCTGCAGTCTCTTCGGCGCCCTGCTCGCCTATCCATCGGTGCGCGTGCGCGGCGTCTATCTCGCGGTGGTGACCATTGCCTTCGGCATCATCGTCGAAAACGTTGCAATCGAATGGCAGTCTCTCACCGGAGGCACAACAGGACTGACGTCGATACCCCGACCGAATCTTTTCGGCATCAAACTGTCCGGCTTCGCCTTCTACTGTGTCCTGGCAGGAGCTCTGTTCGTCGCGGTCCTGCTCATCCACCATCTGCGATATTCGCGATATGGACGCGCAATGCTTGCCGTCGCCCAAAGCGAAACCGCGGCACGCGCGCTCGGCATCAACCCAACTGCTATCCGCACGCTGTCCTTTGCCGTGGCATCGGTGACCACGGGAATTGCCGGCGCGCTGTACGCCTTCCTGAACTCCTACATCTCGCCGGACATCTTCACGTTCTCCGACAGCGTGCGCTTCCTTTTGATGGTGATCCTCGGCGGCGCGGGATCGACCTTCGGCGGCGTCATCGGCGCTTATATTCTGACCTACCTGCCGGAATATCTTCAGCAGTTCCAGATTTGGCAGAGATTCGCCTATGGCGCGCTGTTGCTGCTGGTGATGTTCGTCATGCCTCTCGGGATCGTCGGGACGCTGCGCTCCCTGTTCGACCGTCTCCGCCGGCCCGATCCTGCTTCAGCATCGTCGGAAGGCGTTCCAGCCGAGAAGAGCTTGCATCATGAAGCCCGCGAGCTTCCGGCGGAACTCGTGGCAAGCGATTTGACCGTTCGGTTCGGTGGCTTGACGGCCCTGTCGAAGGTCTCCTTGCGGGTCAAGGGCGGCGAAATACACGCGCTGATCGGCCCCAATGGCGCAGGCAAGTCCACCTTCGTCAACACGGTTTCCGGCTTTTACCAGCCGAACGAGGGATGGTTCGAACTCGATGGGATCGGGCTGACGGCGTGCCGTTCATACGACGTTGCGAGGCTCGGGCTGGCGCGAACCTTTCAGAACACCGAGTTGTTCGGTGACTTGAGTGTGCTCGACAATGTAATGGTCGGCTACCACCAGCGCCTGCGCTACGGACTCGCCGGCGCGTTGCTGCGCACGCCGAGGATGCGGCACGACGAGCGTGAATGCCGAGCGGCCGCCATCGGCCTGTTGGATTTCGTCGGACTGTTGCCGCAAGCCAATGATACAGCGCGGCACTTGCCGTTCGGCCTGCAGCGCCGGCTGGAGATCGCACGCGCACTCGCGACCAAGCCCCGACTTCTGCTGCTTGATGAGCCGGCGGCCGGCCTCACTTCCCAGGAGATCGACGATCTCGAGGCGATGATACGCCGCATCGCGAGCCTCGGCATTTCGGTGCTGTTGATCGAACATCATGTCGACCTGATCATGGCGCTCGCCGACACCGTCACCGTGCTCGACTATGGGCAGGTGATCGCAAGCGACATGCCGGCCACAGTTCAGAACGACCCACGCGTGATCGAGGCCTATTTCGGAACGTCGCTCTCGCATACGCTACCGCAAGAGGCAAGGGCATGAGCGAGGCGCTGCTCGACGTCCGCGACATGGAGTTGCGCTACGGTGCGGCCATTGCGGTGCGCGGCGTATCGTTCACGATCAGCCGCGGCCAGTTTGTCGCGGTAATCGGCAATAACGGCGCCGGAAAATCGTCGATGGTGCGCGGCGCAACCGGTCTGGTCCGGCCGTCCGCCGGACAGGTCTACTTCCGTGGCGAGGACACCGCTCACCTGGGTGCCGACCGCAAGGTTGCCCGTGGGCTTGTGATGGTCCCGGAAGGGCGGCTGCTGTTTCCGGACCAGACGGTGAAGGATAATCTCATTCTTGGAGCCTATCTGCGCGGCGGCCTGAAGGACGAGGCTTCGCGCGCGACGTTCGAAAAGGTTCTCGAGCTGTTTCCGCGATTGAACGAGCGATTGCAGCAGCAGGCGGGCAGCATGTCCGGCGGCGAGCAGCAGATGCTCGCGATTGCCCGCGGCCTCATGGCACGGCCCGAGCTTCTCATCATCGACGAACTGTCACTCGGTCTGGCGCCGAAGATCGTCGATCAATTGTTGGCGACGCTCAGCAAGCTCAACCGGGAAGGCCTGACCATACTGCTCGTCGAGCAGCTTGCTTCGCATGCGCTCGCGGTCGCCGATTACGGATTCGTGGTGTCCAACGGACGCATCACGCGCCAGGGCCCGAGTTGCGAACTCGCCCGCGACCCCGAGGTGATGGAAGCATTCCTCGGCAAGAAGAAGCGTTCTTAACCCCAAAGCCTAAGGAGTGACCATGGCTCAGCGTATCGTTGATCTCAGCCTGACTATCGAAGACAACATGCCAGCGCACAAGCTTTTTCAGCGGCCGGTGATGGCGGTTCACATGAGCCACGAGAGCACGAAATCGGCCGATCTCGGCGTGCCGGGCGATCCCATGACCTTCCAGACAAACTTCATCGCGATGCTCGATCACGTCGGAACGCATGTCGATGCGTTCAAGCATGTCAACCCGAGCGGCAAGCCAATCGACGAAATGCCGCTGGAAATGTTCATGGGAAAGGCCGTTTGTTTCGACCTGCAGCATATCCCGGATCTCGGCGACATCACGGTTGCGGACATGGAGGCGGCCGAGAAGAAAGCCGGTGTCAAGGTCAACGGGCATATCGTGCTGCTCTGCACCGGCTTCCACAAGCGCAATTACCCCAGCCTCGATTCAGTCTGGAAGAATCCACTTCTGACCGTCGAAGCCACGAGGTGGCTTCACGAGCGGGGGTCGAAGATGCACGGCGTTGAAGGACCGTCAACCGACAAGCCGACCGACAATATCTTCGCGCAACACCGCCTGTGCCGCGACCTCGGCATCAGCCATTGGGAATGGCTGGTCAATCTTGAAGAGCTGATCGGCAAGGGCGAATTCCAGTTCTTCGGCGTACCGCTGAAGTTCAAGGGTGGTTCGGGATCACCAGTGCGCGCCTTTGCCGTCATCAACTAGGGCCGCCCCACCGAACTTGCGAAACAATCCGGACGGCGTTCCCTGCGTGCCGTCCGGAATTTCTCTCCTGCAAAGAGGTTACAGCGATGTCGGCCGAATTCGACACCATGAGCGCGACGGAGATGCGCCGACGCGTTGTCGCCAAGGAGATATCGCCGGTCGATTTGACGAAGCGTGCGCTCGAGAAAGCCGAGGCGACGCAAGCGACGCTCAATGCATTTTATCTGCTGATGCCGGACGAGGCCCTCGCCGCGGCCCGGCAGGCCGAAGCCGCCGCGATGAAGGGCGATCCCCTCGGCCCGATCCATGGCATTCCGTTCTCTGCGAAGGACTTGATGGCGGTGAAGAGCGTCGGTTACGCGTCCGGTTCGCTGACAATGAGATCGAACGTCGCCTCCGTGGATGCGCCGGCGGTCGAGCGGGCCCGGGCTGCTGGCGGCATTCTGATCGGCAAGACCACGACGAGTGAATTCGGCTGCAAGCCAGTGGGGGACAACCGGCTTACCGGCATCACCCGCCATCCCTGGAACCTGGACAAGACGCCGGGCGGCTCGAGTGCCGGCGCGGCCGCATCGGTTGCCGCAGGTATCACGCCCTTCGCGCTCGGCACCGACGGCGGTGGATCGATCCGTATCCCCGCTTCCTTCTGCGGCCTTACCGGAATCAAGGGACAGTTCGGCCGCGTACCGGTGTGGCCGACTTCCGCGACACCAACACTTGCACATATTGGTCCGCTGGCGCGTTCGGTCGAGGACGCCGCGCTGCTATTTTCCGTTATCGCCGGCTTCGATCGCCGCGATCCGTTCAGCGTCGCTGGCCCCGTCCCGGACGTCATTGCGGCGCTGGCGCAACCCGTCGCCGGAATGAGAGTGGCTTACAGCCCGACCTTGGGCTACGCGCGGCCCAATGCCGAAGTCCTCAAGCTGACCGACCGCGCCGCAGAAACGCTTGAAACGCTCGGCTGCCAGGTCGATCTTGTCGAGAAGGTCTTCGACGCCGATCCCGCGGACTTATGGACGGCAGAATTTTATGCCGGCGTGGGCATTCGTCTGCGATCATTCATAGAGAATCAGCGCGACCTGCTCGATCCGGCGGTCGCCGATGTGCTCGAACCGGCGCTGACCCAGGACATGCGCGATTATTACACCAAGGTATTTTCCCGCTATGCCCTGCGCGACACCCTTCGTGGTTTCTTCGAACGCTATGACATATTGATTTCGCCGGTCCTTCCCGTCACCTCGCTCGAGATTGGCAAGAATATTCCCGACGAATTGCCAGATCGAAATCTCGTCTCATGGGTCTATTACACCTATCCCTTCAACCTTACCGGACAGCCGGCAGCGTCGGTCTGCGCGGGAGTCGCAGCGGACGGAATGCCGGTCGGGCTTCAGATCGTCGGACGATCACACAGCGAGCACGACGTCGTGCGCCTGGCCGCTGCATTCGAACGAGCCCAGATCCCCGGATACAATGTACGAAACTATCCGATCTGATCTTATGAGGCAGATGATGTCGGCCTCGCTAACTCCATGCAAGGCGGGAAGAGGTGCCACCGCCCCATGCCAGCCGACTCTTATTCGGCTCCTGGACGCAAGCCGAAGCGCCTCATTGGGCACTCGGTCCGCCAAGTAGATTGGCGTGAGGGATCTTAGCCCGTAGCAGCGGGGAAGCGACTCGAACCCCAACACCAATTTTTGTCCTCACTGTCATTCGCGCAGTTCTTCGCGACCAACCGATCACCGAGCTCTACTTGTGACGGGCGCGATCAACTCCTTAGTCGTTTGCGTGCCCCTGCCCTATCCAACTCTCCAAGCCGCCAGCGCTTCTGCGGACGTCGCATCACTCCAAAGAACGATCGCCCACACTTGCTCTCAATAGATCTTTCTTGATCTCCTGGTGCACACGTCGTGCACACGCACCCTACTAACCGATTGAAAAATTTGAACTCTCGCTCCAATCCATCATGGGCAAGTTTCAGCTAACAACGGCCAAGAACAGCGTGGCCAATCAAATTTCGGCCGCTTTGCGCCAAAACCCGCCGGTGCTCGAAGCTAAGCTTTGGGCCTCCGGCCCTTCTGTACGATCCAACGCGCTGCGATACTCCATTAGTGAAGACGCAATGGATTTTGGACTTCTACCAGGATAAGCCAAGCTCGCTACGGTCAGAATTCTCAACGCGAAGGAAGCGAGAACAACTCCACCAGACTACGCAAAACTGCGCGATAGCAGCCGGCCGCCCTACTCCCACTCAATCGTTTCGAAGGGCGTTTGGTCGTTGATTTGCAAGCACGAATTTCCAAGTCGGACGGACAAATGCCGACGGTATACCCGCCGCATTTTCTTGACCTTGAATTCACAGAATAATTTTGCTCCTCACACACACTACCAATTCCGCGACCTGTCGGAGTCTATCGACTGGATGGCGCGCCACCAACACTGACAGTGCTCGACTGACACAAATCTTCAAATACCGTCAGATGTCCGGAACACACCTCCGTCGCCAGAGCCCGCTCCCCGCACTGCCGTCCTCCGACCCAAGCGTCCGGCGTCGGCGAATGCTGGCGACGTCGACATTGCACGCTTCGGCGTTCGTCTCCTCCCTGAGTCAGCGTTGAAAGACGACCTTGCCTCCAACCAGCGTGATGTCCGCCTTGATGTCTTTGATCTGCTCTTCCGGAATGGCCATGTAGTCCGCGGAAAGGACCGTGAGGTCTGCAAGCTTGCCCGGCTGTATCGTACCCTTGCGTGCTTCGTCGAACGTGTAGCGCGAAGCTGCCGACGTGTAGAGACGGAGCGCCTGTTCGCGACTGATAGCTTCCGCGGCGCCGTACACGTTTCCATTGGGATCTTTCCGCGTCACCATGATGTACATGTTGAGGAACGGGTTGATCGGGTTGACGGGGAAGTCGGTTCCGGCGCCGAGGCTGTCCAGCCCCATTTTTTCGATCAAGGTCTTGGTCGGCACGGCGCGATCGGCGGTCGGCCGTCCCAGGAAGCGCTCGACGGTCGCGGCCTTATCCCACATGAAGACGTTCTGGAAATCGACTCTGACCCCCAGCTTGTGAGCGCGCTCCATCTGCTCGGGCCTGATCAGACTCGCGTGAATGGAGGGTGTCAGTAACTCAGTGTAAGATGGTTTCTGTGAGTTTACCTTTGACAGGAGACTCACATGGCTACGGATTTTTCACCTGAGATTTTGGACCAGATTCTTGCGGGGGGCAGCCTCAAGGCGGAAGACCTGGCCGGCGAAGACGGTCTTTTCAGACGACTGAAGAAGGCGCTTCTGGAGCGCGCACTGGGTGCGGAGCTGACCCACCACCTTGGCTACGAGAAGGGCGACCCGGCGGGCCGCGGGTCGGGCAACAGCCGCAACGGCACGAGCAGCAAAGCGCTGTTGACGGACGACGGCGAGATCGAGATCGAGGTGCCGCGCGACCGCGCCGGCACGTTCGAACCGGTGATCGTCGCCAAGGGCCAGACCCGCTTCGACGGCTTCGACGAGAAGATCATCAGCCTCTATGGGCGGGGCATGACGGTGCGGGAGATCCAGGGCCATCTGGCTGAGCTCTACGGCACCGAGCTGTCGCCCGATCTGATCAGCAAAGTCACCGACGCGATCCTCGACGAGGTCCGCGAATGGCAAAGCCGGCCGCTGGAATCGATCTATCCGGTGGTCTTCTTCGACGCGCTCAGGGTCAAGATCCGCGACGAAGGGATGGTCAAGAACAAGGCGGTCTACGTCGTGTTGGGCATTACTGCATCGGGCGAGAAAGACGTCCTCGGGCTTTGGATCGAGCAGACCGAAGGCGCCAAATTCTGGCTCAAGGTCATGAACGATCTGAGGAACCGCGGCGTCGCCGACATCCTGATTGCCGTCGTCGACGGTCTGAAGGGCTTTCCCGAGGCGATCAACAGCGTCTTTCCCAAAGCGATGGTCCAGACCTGCATCGTGCATTTGATCCGCAACAGCCTGTCCTTCGTATCCTGGAAGGATCGCAAGGCGATC
>NZ_JBEGDB010000150.1:0-18845 GCF_043638955.1 Bradyrhizobium sp. 31Argb
TGACGATCGCGACCCGCCCCTCATTCGCGCTGAGACGCGCGGAGTTAAATCACTGATTTGCCCGACGGCGAAAGCGGAATGTTTTTTACGTGAGGGCTGGACAGACTTTTGGCTGATTTGCCCGTCGGGTTGATTTGTCACACCCAAAGTGGCCACATCGTCATTGCGAGCCAACGGGGCGCGCGTTCGCGCGACCCGTTGGCTCGCAATGACGGCGGGCTCGAACCGCAGCACTCCCGGTAAGGGGCTTTTCGACGACGATCATTCGTGTACTAATAAACAATCCGACTTGATCGGCACGTCAGGTCGCGGGCACAATGCGCGGCGCAGGGATTGAGCGAAAAGGACAAGGCATGGCCCACGATGCACCGCAGGCGACCGGACCGAGCAAGCTGGTGATCCGCAATATCGGGCTGTTGCTGTCGGGGGCGCTGGAACGGCCGATCCTCGATGCCGACACCATCGTGGCCGAGAACGGCAAGATCACGGCGATCGGCCGCGCCAAGGATGTCGACACCGAAGGCGCCACCACCATCGTCGATGCCAATGGCACGACGGTGGCGCCGGGACTGATCGACAGCCACGTCCACCCGGTGGCGGGCGACTGGACGCCGCGGCAGAACCAGACCAACTGGATCGACAGCTATCTGCACGGCGGCGTCACCACCATGATCTCCGCGGGCGAGGTGCACATGCCGGGCCGGCCGCGCGACGTCGTGGGCCTGAAGGCGATGGCGATCTTCGCGCAGCGCGCGTTCTGGACGCTTCGGCCCGGCGGCGTGAAGGTGCATGCCGGCGCGCCGGTGATCGAATGCGAGATGGTGGAAGAGGATTTCAAGGAAATGGCCGCTGCCGGCGTCAAGCTGCTCGGCGAGGTCGGCCTCGGCGGCGTCAAGGACGGCCCGACTGCGCGGAAGATGGTGGGATGGGCGCGCAAATACGGCATCCAGAGCACGATCCACACCGGCGGACCATCAATTCCCGGCTCCGGTCTGATCGACAAGGATGTCGTGCTGGAGGCCGATACCGACGTGGTCGGCCATATCAATGGCGGCCACACCGCCCTGCCCGACGACCAGATCCGCTGCATCTGCGAGGGCTGCAAGCGCGGCCTCGAACTGGTTCATAACGGCAATGAGCGCTCAGCGCTCTACACGCTGCGCACCGCGCGCGAGATGGGCGATCTTCACCGCGTCATCCTCGGCACCGATGCGCCCGCCGGCTCCGGCGTGCAGCCGCTCGGGATCTTGCGCATGGTCTCGATGCTGTCCTCACTCGGCGAACTGCCGGCCGAGATCGCGTTCTGCCTCGCCACCGGCAACACCGCGCGGATGCGCGAGCTGGATTGCGGATTGGTCGAAGTCGGCCGCGCGGCCGATTTCGTGCTGATGGACAAGGCGCAGCATTCGCCGGGCAAGACCATCCTGGAGAGCGTGCAGCTCGGCGATTTGCCGGGCATCGGCATGACCATCATCGACGGCATCGTCCGCACCCAGCGCAGCCGGAACACGCCGCCGGCCGGCAAGGTGCCGGAGATCGTGGGGCGGTGATAGTCCCGCTGTCATTCCGGGGCATCGCGCAGCGATGAGCCCGGAATCCATTTTGCCGCGTGCTCTGCGGCGAGATGGATTCCGGGCTCGATGCTTCGCATTGCCCCGGAATGACGGATGTAGCGGAGTGCGTAGGGTGGGCAAAGGCGCGGAGCGCCGTGCCCACCATCCAGCTCACTGCTCGGGATGGTGGGCACGCTTCGCTTTGCCCACCCTACGGATTCGCTCGCACCGTCACTCGATCACCTGCACCACTTTCTGCTGCTGCGGATCGACCAGCACGATCTGGTCGCCGACGGCGAGATAGCGATAGTTCCTGAGCTCGGCATTGTTGCGCACCATCTCCTCCGGCACGGGCTGCAGCGACAGGCAGTTCGACGCCGACGTTCCGCCTGCCGGCGTCTTCGCGCCGACCGTGGTCGAGGAACTCCGCGCCAATTCCCTGAACTTCCTGCGCATGTCGTCGGTGATGACGATGCGGTCGTGGCCGTAGGCTGCGGCGCCGCCCCAGCCCGGCCCGTCGTCAAGGATGTCGACGATCTCGCGCCGCCGCGGATCGACGATGACGACCCTGTTGTCAACGAGCGTGTAATCGTAGTCGCGATATTCTGGAGCGATCCGCACGATGTCGGCCGGCAGGCGGTGGGGCTGGATGCTCGGCGGCAATCGCTGGCCGATATTGACGCTCACATTCGAGGTCCGGGTCGCCGTTCGCTCGCTCCGCAGCCGATCCACGATCTGCTTGCCCTGGTCGTCATTGACATCAGCGGCGCGCTGACCGTCCTGTCCAGGCACCTGGCCGGCGCGAGGGTTCCCCTCACGCTTTTGATCCGGCACCTGCGCGATGGCCGCTCCGGCGCTGATCGTCAGTGCGATTGCCGTCGCGCAAAACCAATTGGTCTTCATCGCCGACTCCTGTTGGTCCCCGCTGCCCGTAGTCAGAATCGCAACCGGGCTTGCCGCATTTTGTTCCTGGGGCGGCGCCCTTGCGACGGTGATGGTGGGGCACGCCTCGTAGGGTGGGCAAAGCGCAGCGTGCCCACCTTTCTTGCACCGATCGTGGATGGTGGGCACGCGGAGCCTGTCATCGGGCGCGCGTTCGCGCGACCCGTTGGCTTTGCCCACCCTACGAATGCCCTGACGTTAACGCAGCTTGCTGAGCAGCGCGATCAACATCTCGCGCTCCTTGCCATCGAGCGGCGCCAGCGTTTCCTTGGTGATCGCCAGCGCGTTCGGCGCAACTTTCTCGACCGTCTGCTGGCCCGTGCGGGTCAGGCTGACGAGGAGGCGACGGCCGTCCTCGGGATCAGAACTGGTCTCAGTCAGGCCGCGCGCGGTGAGGCGGTCGATGACGCCCTTGATGGTGGCGACATCCATCGCCGTCAGCCGGCCGAGCTGGTTCTGCGAGCACGCCCCCGTCTCGGCGAGCTTCGACAGCGCCGCCCATTGCGGCGAGGTCAGGTCGACGCCGATCTCGCGGGCGAAGATGGTGGCGTGGCGCTGCCAGACCTGGCGCAGCAGGAAGCCGATCTGCTCGTCCAGAATGTAGCTGGTCTTCTGCGGTTTTGGATTACGTTTCACTGCCCCGTTTCTGGCCATCACACTTCCTCAGAGCGACAGATGCGCATCGCGGATATCAGGCCGCGCGTCGAGCTCGGCCATCGTGCCGCCGAAGCAGATGCGGCCGCGCTCGATGATATAGGCGCGATCCGAGATCAGGCGCGCGAAATGCAGGTTCTGCTCGGAGACGACGATGCTCACGCCCTCCTTCTTCATGGCAAGGATCGCATCGACCATCTGCTCGACGATCTTAGGCGACAGGCCTTCGGAAGGCTCGTCGAGCAGCACCAGCGACGGATTGCCCATCAGCGTGCGCGCGATGGTCAGCATCTGCTGCTCGCCGCCGCTCATGCGGCCGCCCGCACGACCCCGCATCTCGCCGAGATTCGGAAACAGCGTGAACAGTTTTTCGCGCGTCCAGTATGGTGCGTTGGCGCGCCTCTGTTGACGGCCGACCTCGAGATTCTCCTCGACCGTCAGGTCAGTGAAGATGCGCCGCTCCTCCGGCACGTAGCCCAGCCCACCGCGCACGATCGCGTGCGTCGGTTCGCGCGAAACGTCCCTGCCCTCGAAGACGATGCGCCCCGAGCGGTTCTCGACCAGGCCGACAATGGAGCGGAAGGTCGTCGACTTGCCGGCGCCGTTGCGACCGAGCAGCGCGACCACCTCGCCCTCGCCGACATCGAGCGCGATATCGAACAGGATATGCGCCGGTCCATAGAAGCTGTTGAGATCCCTGACCTGGAGCTTCATACGTGGGCTCCATCGCGGTGGCGCGCGTCATAGACCAGGCCCTCGCCGAGATAGATGGCGCGAACCTGCGCATTGCCGCGGACTCCCTCGGGCGATCCCTCGGCAATCAGGCTGCCGCGGTTGAGCACCAGAATGCGGTCGGCATGCTCGAACACGACGTCCATGTCGTGCTCGGTGAAGAGCACGCCGATCGACTGCTCTCGCGCGATCGTGGCGGTGAGCCGCATCAACTCGATACGCTCGCGCGGCGCCATGCCGGCGGTCGGCTCGTCCATCAACAGCAGTTTTGGATGGTTGGCGAGCGCGACCGCAAGCTCGAGCCGCTTGAGGTCGCCATAAGCGAGCTCGCCACAGGGACGCTCGGCATAGGCGCCCATGCCGACGAGATCGAGCAGCCGGCCGGCCTCCTCGCGCGCGAAATCCGGCGTCGAGCTCCAGAGATTGAAGAGCTGGTGCCGGTGCGAGACCAGCGCGACCTGCACGTTCTCGCGCACCGTCATGGTCGGAAAGGTCGCGGTAATCTGAAAGGTGCGCCCCACGCCCAGCCGCCAGATCGCGCGTGGCTTCTTGCCGACGGTTTCCTCGCCCAAGATCGTGATGCGGCCGGAATCCGGGATGTTCTGGCCGTTGAGCATATCGAAGCAGGTGCTTTTGCCGGCGCCGTTCGGGCCGATCAGCGCCAGGATCTCGCCGGCACGCAGTTCGAAGGAGACGCCGCGCACGGCGTGCACGCCGCCATAGGATTTGGTCAGGCCTTCGACCGACAGCAATGTGGGGACCATGCTCATTCGGCGGTCTCGACGCGCGAGGTGAGAAGCGGCGAATTCGACGATGACGATTTGCGGCGGCGGCTGATGATCGAGTCCAGCGTGCCGACGATGCCTTTCGGGAAGGCGACCACGATCAGCACGATGAAGGCGCCGAGCACCAATTTCGACCAATCGGTCTGGCTGACCAGCCAGATGTTCAATGCCTTGTAGACGATGGCGCCGACCACTGCGCCGGACACCGTCTCGACGCCGCCAAGCAGCACCATGACCAGCGCATCGACCGAGAGCGAAATGCCCATGTTGTCAGGGAAGACGCTGCCCTTCAGATACGCGAACAACGCGTCGGCGAGGCCGGCCACGGTGCCCGCGATCACGAATGCAGTCCACTGGATGCGTTTGCCGTTGATGCCAACAGCCTCGCTGCGCAACGGCGAATCCCGCGTCGCGCGCAACGCGAATCCGAAGGGCGAGAACACGATGATGCGGAGGACAATGACCGCGAGCGCGGCGATGCCGAGCGAGAGCCAATAGAAATGCGATGGGCTCGCCGCCCATTTTTCCGGCCACACGCCGAGGATGCCGTTGTCGCCACCGGTGACGGCCACCCATTGGAACGCGATCGACCACACAATCTGGGCGAAGGCGAGCGTCAGCATCGCGAAATAGACGCCGGAGAGTTGCACGGCGAAGAAGCCGAACACGGCGGCGCCGACGAGCCCGAGCAGCGGACCGAGCAGCAGGCATACGATCATCGGCAGCCCCGCCAGCTTGGCCAGGAAGGCGACGCCATAGGCGCCGAGGCCGAAATAGGCGGCGTGACCGAAGGAGGCGAGCCCGCCGACCGACATCAGGAAATGCAGGCTGACGGCGAAGATCACGAAGATCGCGATCTCCGAGCCGACGGTGAGCGCGTAATTGCCGCCGAACAACGGCAGCGCGGTAGCCACGATCAGCGCGGCGAGCGCGGCCAATCGCTCGTTCGAGGTCCAGGGCCGCCAGGGATTGACGGTGAGGCCCGGCGTGCGGCGCGCCGGCGCTTCCGGTTTGCCGAACAGGCCCCAGGGGCGGACGATCAGGACCACCGCCATCACCAGGAACACGAGGATGATGGAGATCTTCGGGAAGACCAGGATGCCGAAGGCATTGAGCTCGGACACCAGCACCGCGGCCACGAAGGCGCCGATGATGCTGCCGAGGCCGCCGATCACGACGACGACGAACACATCGACGATGATGCGCAGATCCATCGCATGATGCACCGCATCGCGCGGGATCTGCAGCGCGCCGCCGAGGGCTGCGAGGAAGACACCGACCGCAAACACGCTGGTGAACAGCCATTTCTGGTTGACGCCGAGCGCTGCGACCATGTCGCGGTCCTGCGTCGCCGCGCGCACCAGGATGCCCCACCGGGTGCGCTGGAACAGCAGCCAGAGGATGCCGAGCACGACGGGGCCGAGCACGATCAGGAACAGGTCATAGCTCGGGATGTTCTGGCCGAAGAAATCGACCGCGCCCTTGAAGCCGGGCGCGCGGCGGCCAACCAGGTCGCTCGGGCCCCAGATCAGCACGACGATATCCTGAACCATGAGCGTCAGGCCGAAGGTCGCGAGCAACTGGAACAGTTCTGGCGAATGGTAGATCCGCCGCAGCAGCACCATCTCGACCAGCACGCCGACGATGGCGACGACAAGCGCTGCGACAACGATGCCGCCCCAAAAGCCGAGCGCGCCGGAGAAGCGCTCGGTGAGCGTGAACGCAATATAGGCGCCGAGCATGTAAAAGGCGCCATGCGCGAAGTTCACGATCCGGGTCACGCCAAAGATGATCGACAGCCCCGAGGCGACCAGGAACAGCGAGGCGGCGCTGGCAAGTCCGGTCAGGAACTGAACGACGTAAAAGGCCATCGGCGGTCCGGGTTGGAGGTTGAGTCACCTCTCCCCGCTCTTTTGCGGGGAGAGGTCGAATTGTCCCGGCGATGCGAAGCATCGTCCGGCGCAATTCGGGTGAGGGGCTGTCTCCACGCGCACGACTCGTGGAGGCAGCCCCTCACCCCAACCCTCTCCCCGCAGGGGCGGGGAGAGGGAGAAGATCCGCATCAATCCTTCGGCCGGAGCTTTTCGATCTCGGCATCGCCAGGCAGATAGTCGGAGCCCTTCTTGTAGGAGGACTCCACCATCACGCCCTTGCCGTCCTTCAGCGCGGTCTTGCCGACGTAAGCACCGAGCGTCGACTGGTGGTCGATCTTGCGGAAGGTGATCTCGCCGAACGGCGACGACACCGACAGGCCTTCGGTCGCCGCGATCAGCTTCTCCGGATCGGTCGAGTTCGCCTTGGTCAGGATCGCCGCCGCCGACTTGATGGTCTGGTAGCCGACGATCGAGCCGAGCCGCGGGTAATCCTTGAACTTGGCCTGGTACGCCTTCAGGAACGCCTCGTGCTCCGGCGTCTTGATCGCGTACCAGGGATAGCCGGTGACGATCCACCCCTCAGGTGTTTCGTCCTTGAGCGGATCGAGATATTCCGGCTCTCCGGTCAGGAAGCTCACCACCGCGCGGTCCTTGAACAGGCCGCGGGTGTTGCCTTCGCGCACGAGCTTCACCAGATCGGCGCCGAAGGTGACGTTGAGGATCGCTTCCGGATTGGCGGCGGCAACCGCCTGCACCACCGGGCCGGCGTCGATCTTGCCCTGCGGCGGCCACTGCTCGTCGACCCAGACGATGTCCGGGCGCTTCTCCGACATCAGCTTCTTGAACACAGCAACGGCCGACTGGCCGTATTCGTAGTTCGGCGCGATGGTGGCCCAGCGCTTGGCCGGCAGTTTTGCGGCGGCCTCGACCAGCATCGCGGCCTGCATGTAATTGGAGGGGCGCAGACGGAAAGTGTAGCGGTTGCCCTTGGACCAGGTGATGGCGTCGGTCAACGGCTCCGCGGCGAGGAAGAATACCTTCTTCTGGTTGGCGAAGTCGCTGACGGCGAGCCCGATATTGGAGAGGAAGGTGCCGGCGAGCATCGCGACGTTCTCGCTCGAGACGAGTTCGTTCGCGGCAGTCTGCGCATCGGCCGGCTTGCCGTTGTCATCCTTGGAGATGACGACCAGCTTCTTGCCGTTGATACCGCCGGCGGCGTTGATCTCCTCGACCGCGAGCTGCCAGCCCTTGCGATAGGGCTCAGTGAAGGCGGGCAACAGCGAATAGCTGTTGATCTCGCCGATCTTGATCTCGCTCTGGGCCATGGCAGCGTCAGCCATGCCCGCAACCAGGACCGCGAGCCCTGCCCCAATCAAATAATTCCGCATCCCTTACCTCCGAATGTCCAACAAAATTATCTCAAACCGTCTTCGCCCTTGATCTCCGCGACCGTCAGCCCGCCGACGCGCGGCAGCGGCCGGCCAGAATCGGTGACCGCGACCGCCACCATGATCTCGTTGGCCCGCGGCGCGTCGTTGATCTGTACCTCCATGCCATCGAAATGGCTGCGCACGAAAGCCGCATCCTTGTGCCCGAGCGGGATATCCAGCGTCGTCCCCGGACCAGAACGCTTTTTCGAGGACGGAATCAATGCGGCGCCTTTACCCAGGACCTTGCGGACCGGCGCTCCCATCTTGGGATGCAAAATCGCGGCCGCATGCTCGAGCTCGCCGTTTTCGCCGACGGCGGCGGCCTTGCCATAGGAATGCGCCTTGGAGCCCTCGATGCCGAGCGCCGCCACCGCCCGTTTCGACAGCAATTCGCCGAGTTCCTCGCCAATCGCGATCAGGGGCGAAAGATCCTCGACATAGCGGCCGGCAAAGGGGTTCTCGATCACCGCGATCGCCGCCGCGCGCCGGGTCGCCGGGGCGATGGTCTTGCCCATCTATGTGGGTCTCCTCGACCACCGTGACGATCTTGCGAATGATGGCACTCATCGGTTTCCGCCCTGTTGTCTTCGGCCCGGTTTCTGATCAGGTCCGCGCATTCTCTATCGCGCATTCATGAACGAGTTGCGATTCCGGCATCCTCGGCGCACGCGCCCTTACGATCACCGTCTCGCCAAACAGGCGTAGCGCCGCGCCCTCGATCAATCCTGCCGCGAGGCATTGTCGCGCGCAAACCGCACCCGCTTCAAGGGCATCGGCGATCTCGCGAGCCGACAATGGGCCGACCTCCCGCGTCACCAGGCGCGGGCCGAGGTCGCTGTCGGGCTGCAGTTCATTTGCCGGGCGGCGGACAATCTTAGGGTGTCCGGGCAGGTCGACGGCGTTGGCGATAACGGTCGCGGCGGCATCGGCTGCGGAGGCGGTCCGCGCCAGCACGGTGACGGCATCGGCGATCCCGAACGAGAAGCTGCGGCCGTGACGGCCGCTGGTGGCGATGCCGCGGATGGGATCGTCGGCGCCGATCACCATGGTCTGCAGCAGGCCGCGACGATCGGGACGGTCGATCAGGCCGACGGTGAACTGCTCGTAGCCGGCAAGATGCAGGGCGATGTCGCCACCATTGTTGACATAGGCCCGATCGAGCAATGCAGCCTCCAGCATCGCGCCGAGGATTTCCTCGGCCACGCTGCCCGCGACCGCGGCCATCGGCGTGATGAAGCGGTCGGCGGCGAAGGGCGCCACCGCCGCATGCATGCGGCGCGCGACGTCGCCATGGAGGGCGCAGTGCATCGGATGGGCCGCCTTGCGTAACTCGCCGAGCTCCATGCAGAGCCCATCCAGCAGGCCGGTGAAGCGGCACACCGCGGCGTCATAGGCTGCGCGCACGGCGGTCTCGCTTCCCGTCGCCTCCACGATCAGATCGATCGGTCCGTCCTGCAAATGCAGCCGCTTGCCATCAGGAAGAAGCGCGATTTGCGGACGTCTCGTCATGTTCGCTTCCCCGAGGTGAAGAGCATCGGCCGGATCTCGGCGCTGTCGCGCAGCGAGGACAGCGGCCGCACATAATCCATGTGGCCGCCGAGCGCCGCATAGTCGGAAAGTTTTAGCGTGAACTCGATCGGCGCGACCAGCGCCGGCGTCGGCACGTAACCGAATGCCCCTATCGGCATCTGCGTGACATCGACCATGAAGGTGATGCCGCCGCCCGGCCAGACATAGACAGGCGCACCGCCGCTGGTGACGCGGGTCAGCGCATCCTTCACCGAGCGCGTCAGCCGCACCGGATTGTCGGTGACGCCGGCGCGCAGCGAGCCGCCGGCGCCGGCCATGAACAGCACGGTGCACAGCGCCGGTTCGCAATTCTCCTGGATGCGCTCGACCGAGAATTTAAGCTCCGGCGGCATCTCCTGCTCGATCGGCCGCAGCGCCTCGTCGAGCACGTAATAGGCCGCGTGCTCGCCGGTGGTCGAGACCATCAGCATGGTCAGCCCCGGCCGCGCTTCCTTGGGATCGAACGGGCCGAGCACGGAAAGCGGATCGGAGATCCTGGTGCCGCCCCAGCCCGTGCCGGGCTCGGCCACCTGGAAGTAGCGGCCGGGCGTCGAGCGGCGGCCTTTCATCTTGATGCCGGTGTCAGGAATATCCAATAGCTTGCCGGCCTGGTGCTCCGAGAGCACGCCGGTGATGTGGTCGTCGACAACAACGACCTCGTCGACCTTGCCGTGCCACTGCTTGGCGAACATGCCGATGGTGGCCGAACCGCAGCCGACGCGCATGCGTTCTTCCTGCACGCCGTTGACAACAGGCGCCTGGCCCGCCTGCACCACCACCGTAGCGCCGCCGTCGATGACAAGCTCCACCGGCTTGCAGTTGGAAAGATCCATCAGCGTATCGCAGGTGACGCGGCCCTCCTTCTTGGAGCCGCCGGTCAGATGATGCACGCCGCCGAGCGACAGCATCTGCGAGCCATATTCGCTGGTGGTCACATGCCCGACCACCTCGCCCTGCCCGCGCACCGCCGCGGTCTCGGGGCCGAGATAGCGGTCGGTATCGATCTTCACCTTGACGCCGCAATAGGAGAAGATGCCCTCGGTCACCACGGTGACCATGTCGACGCCGTCGATGTCCGACGACACGATGAAGGGCGCCGGCTTGTAATCGGGATAGGTGGTGCCGGCGCCGATCGCGGTGACGAACATATCGCCCTGGTGGACGATCTTGCCGTCCCAGTCGCCGCTCGCCTGGAACGGCACCACGCGCCCGCCATGCTCGAGCGCGCGCGACAGCACGATATGCGGATCGACGCGCACCAGTCTGCCGTCGTGATTGGCATAGCGATCGCAGGCGCCCGCCGCCCCTGGCTTGATGTAGCACATCACCGGACAGGCATCGCAGCGGATCTTGTCAGAAGCGGCAACGTCAGCCATCGCGAACAAGCCTGGTGTTGGGAGGCGGCGTCATCTTCTCCCCGGGATCTCAATCATCGGGGATATCGTTCGTATACGAATGATCCTGCGCGCAGGTTGTAACCCTGTCAAGCGGATGCAATCGCGAAAAACCACACCTGCCGAATAAAACCTCATTTGCCTCCCCGCTTTGTCCAGAAAGCGGGCAGCGCAGTGCAGCAAAAAGCGAGCAGCTTGCACGTTTGTACACAAACGTTATCCTCCGATGCCATCGATCGCCGATTTTGCGATCGCCCGTTTTGCAATGCAATCATCGAAACGCCTATCGAAGCCTTTGGGGACCACGAGCCGATGCGCCTGACCGTCAACGGCAGGATTGTCGATGTCGACGCCGCTCCGGACACCGCACTGCTTTACGTGCTGCGCAACGATCTCGAACTGAACGGACCGAAATATGGTTGCGGCCTCGGCGAATGCGGCGCCTGCGCGGTGCTGATCGACGGTGTCGCGGCGCGATCCTGCGTGATCCCGACCGATGGCTGCATCGGGCGCGACATTGTGACGCTCGAAGGGCTCGGCACGCGCGAGCATCCCGATCCTGTGCAGCAAGCCTTCATCGCCGAGCAAGCCGCGCAATGCGGCTATTGCCTCAACGGCATGATCATCACGACCAAGGCGCTGCTGACGCGCAATCCGCGTCCGAACGAAAACGAGGTGCTGGAGGCGTTGCGCTACAATCTCTGCCGCTGCGGCGCGCATATCGAGATCATCCGCGCCGCCATGCGCGCGGCCGGCCAGGAACTCGAGGCGCGCGATTGATGGCCTCGCAGGAGAATCCCGTGCGGCCGCCGGGGTCGCTCTCCGTTGTTCGACGATCGGATGCGAACGGCGCGTTCGAAACCTTCATCAAGATCACGGCGGATGGCTTTGTCACCGCCTATAACGGCCATGTCGATCTCGGTACCGGCATCCGCACCGCGCTCGGGCAGGTCGTCGCTGAGGAACTGGACGTATCCTTTGCGCGCGTCGTCGTGGTGCTCGGCGACACCTCGCAGACGCCCAACCAAGGTCCGACGATCGCCAGCGAGACCATGCAGATATCGGCGGTGCCGCTCCGCAAGGCTGCAGCGCAGGCGCGCCACTTTTTGGTCGCGCGCGCAGCGGAACGGCTCGAACTATTAAGCGATGAACTCGCTATCGAGGATGGCCTGATCCGCGGCAAGGACAACCGCAGCATCACCTATGGCGAGTTGATCGCCGACGAGACGATCCGACTCGAGCTGGCCGACGATGTGCCGGTGAAGACCGTCGATGCCTATTCCGTCGTCGGCCAATCGGTGCCGCGCGTCGATCTTCCCGCCAAGGCGACCGGCGAACTGGTCTACGTCCACGATGTACGCGTGCCCGGCATGCTGCACGGCCGCGTGGTGCGCCCGCCCTATGCCGGCGTCGATGCCGGGCCGTTCGTCGGCACCAGCCTGATTGCGGTCGATGAAGGTTCGGTACGCCATATTCCAGGACTCGTCGCGGTCGTGCGGATCGGCGATTTCGTCGGCGTGGTCGCCGAGCGCGAGGAGAACGCGATCAAGGCGGCGGCGCAGCTGAAGGTCATCTGGAAACCGGGACCGACGCTGACCAGTCTCGATGATGTCGAGCAGGCGCTGCGCGCCAATCCATCGACGCCGCGGACGCTGCTCGACAAGGGCGATGTCGATAGCGCGATCAAGGCCGCCGCGAAGCCGATGCAGCGGACTTACCTGTGGCCCTACCAGATGCATGGCTCGATCGGCCCGTCCTGCGCAGTGGCGGACTATCGCGACGGTGCGATCCGCGTCTGGTCGGGCACGCAGAACCCGCACATGCTTCGTGGTGACCTCGCGCTGCTGATCGAGCAGCCGGAGACCGAGATCGAGGTGATCCGCATGGAGGCGGCCGGCTGCTATGGCCGCAATTGCGCCGACGACGTCACCGCGGATGCGCTCTTGCTCTCGCGCGCGGTCGGCCGTCCCGTGCGCGTGCAATTGACGCGCGAGCAGGAGCACGCCTGGGAGCCGAAGGGCACCGCGCAACTGATGGATATCAATGGCGGCTTGAACGCGGACGGCAGCGTCGCGGCCTACGACTTTGCCACGCGCTATCCCTCGAACGGCGCGCCGACGCTGGCGCTTCTGCTCACCGGGCGGATCGCGCCGACGCCTGCTGTCTTCGAGATGGGCGACCGCACCGCGATCCCGCCTTATGACTACGACCACATGCGCGTGGTCGCCAACGACATGCCGCCGATCGTGCGCGCCTCCTGGTTGCGCGGCGTCTCGGCACTGCCGAACACCTTTGCGCATGAATCCTATATCGACGAACTCGCGACTGAAGCCGGCGTCGATCCGATCGAATACCGGCTGCGCTACCTCAAGGACCAGCGGGCGATCGACCTCGTCAACGCGGTGGCCGAACGCGCCGGCTGGAAGCCGCGGCCGGTGCGCGAGGAGAAGGTCGCGGAAGGCGACATCGTGCGCGGGCGCGGCTTTGCCTATGCGCTCTACGTCCACAGCAAGTTTCCGGGCTATGGCGCGGCATGGTCGGCGTGGATCGCCGATGTCGCGGTCAACAAGGCAACCGGCGACGTCAGCGTGACGCGCGTCGTGGCCGGCCAGGATTCCGGCCTGATGATCAATCCGGACGGCGTGCGCCATCAGATCGAGGGCAACATCATCCAGTCGACCAGCCGCGCGCTGATGGAGGAAGTCACCTTCGAACGCGGCGCGGTGACGGCACGGGAATGGGGCGCCTACCCCATCATCAAATTCCCGGAGCTTCCCAAGATCGACGTGCTGATGCTGCCGCGGCAGGATCAGCCGCCGCTTGGCGTCGGCGAATCCGCTTCTGTGCCAAGCGCGGCCGCGATCGCGAATGCGATCTATGATGCGACCGGAGTTCGTTTTCGTGAATTGCCGTTCACGCCCGAACGTATCCTGAACGGATTGCACGGCGAGCAACCAACTGCGCCCGCGACGCTGGCGCCACCGCCGCCTGCTCCATCGGACAAATGGCAGAAGCCGTTCGCGAAACGCACCGGCGTGCTTGCCGGCATCGCCGCGCTATGTGCCGCCGCCGTCGGCATCGGCGCGGCCGTGCTGCCGTGGCGCGCGATCGCGCCGATCGCGCGTCCCGAAGCGTCGGTCTATTCGGCCGCGACCATTGCCCGCGGCAAGGAACTGGCGGCGCTCGGCGCCTGCGCCGTGTGCCATACCGATACGGGCGGAATGCTCAATGCCGGCGGCCGGCCGCTGGAAACGCCGTTCGGCGTCATCTACGCGACCAACATCACGCCTGACGTCGAGACCGGCATCGGCGCGTGGTCCTATCCCGCCTTCGAGCGCGCGATGCGCGAAGGCATCCATCGCGACGGCCGGCATCTCTATCCGGCTTTCCCCTACACCCATTTTGCCAAGGCTGATGATGCTGATCTGCAGGCGCTCTATGCCTACCTGATGGCGCAGGCACCGGTGCGCGCGACGACGCCGGAGCACGAACTGAAGTTTCCATTCAACCTGCGCCCGCTGCTCGCCGGATGGAATGCGCTGTTTCACGATACAAAATCATTCCAGCCCGATCCGACCAAGTCGGAGATCTGGAATCGCGGCGCCTATCTGGTCGAAGGTCTCGGCCATTGCAGCGCCTGCCATTCGCCGCGCAACGCGCTCGGCGCCGAACTCCAGAGTGCCTATCTCGGCGGCGGCTTTGCCGAGGGCTGGGAGGCGCCGGCGCTGACGTCGCTTTCGAAAGCGCCGATCCCCTGGAGCGAGGACGAGCTTTACGCCTATTTGCGCACCGGCCAATCCCGCTTCCACGGCGTGGCGGCCGGACCGATGGCGCCGGTCGTGACGGAGTTGGCCGCGTTGTCAGACCAGGATATCCGCGCCATGGCCGTCTATCTCGGCTCTTTCAATGACGCGGCCACCGACGGCTCGGCGCAGGAAGCCCTCGCCGTGAAACTCGAACATGCGACGGCCACGAGCGCGGTCGTGCCCGCCTCTTTCGGCGCCCGCCTCTATCAGGGCGCCTGCGCGGTCTGTCATGAGGTGGGCGGACCGCCCTTGTTCGGCAGCCGGCCCTCACTGTCCCTCAACAGCAATCTGCACAGCGCGGTGCCGGACAATCTGATCCAGGTGATCCTGCACGGCATCCGCGAACCCGCGACCGGCGATCTCGGTTATATGCCGGGATTCAAAGACAGCATGACCGATAGCCAGGTGGCGGAGCTGGTTTCCTATCTCCGACGGCAGTTCGCCCCGGACAAGCCGGCCTGGACCAGCATCGAGACGGCCGTCGGCAGGATCAGACAGGGAACACGCTGAGCTGCCCTGCCAGAACTCCTGCCATAACCCACTAGTTGGGCGGCTTTTGGCAGGCTAAGGTTCCGGCATGACGTTTACGGATATTGCAACCCGGACCTACAACCATGGCTGGCGGCTCGACCCGATCGTGCGCAGCCTGCTCGACACCGATTTCTACAAGCTGTTGATGCTGCAGATGATCCGGGAATTCTACCCGGAGACGCGCACGACCTTTTCGGTGATCAACCGCACCAGTCGGGTCCGGCTTGGCGAGGTGATCGACGAGGGCGAGCTGCGTGCCCAGCTCGACCATGCCCGCACCATCCGCTTCAGCAAGAATGAGCTGATCTGGCTCGCCGGTAACACGTTTTACGGCAAGACCCAGATGTTCTCGCCGGATTTCATCAACTGGCTTTCGAATTTCCGCCTACCCGAATATGAACTGCACAAGGTCGACGGGCAGTATGAGCTGCATTTCCACGGGCCCTGGACCCACACCACGATGTGGGAGATCCCGGCGCTCGCGATCCTGAACGAATTGCGCTCGCGCGCGGCGATGAAGGGCCAGGGCCGGTTCGCTCTCGACGTGCTCTATGCCCGCGCCAAGGCCAAGCTGTGGGCCAAGGTCGAGCGCCTGCGCAAGCTCGACGGCCTGCGGCTCTCGGACTTCGGCACCCGCCGCCGCCACGGCTTCCTCTGGCAGCGCTGGTGCGTCGAGGCTGTGAAGGAAGGGCTTGGGCCGTCCTTCACCGGCACCTCGAACGTGCTGCTGGCGATGGACAACGACCTCGAAGCGATCGGCACCAACGCGCATGAGTTGCCGATGGTGGCCGCGGCGCTCGCCAATTCGGACGAAGAGCTGCGCTGGGCGCCCTACGCTATCCTCGACCAGTGGCGCCATACGTATGGCGGCAACCTGCTGGTCGCACTCCCCGATGCCTTCGGCACGCGGGTGTTCCTGCGCGACGCGCCGGATTGGGTCGCGGACTGGACCGGCTTTCGCCCGGACAGCGCGCCGCCGATCGCGGCCGGCGAGGAGATCATCAGATGGTGGAAGCAGAAGGGCCGCGATCCCAAGGAGAAGCTCCTGGTCTTCTCCGACGCCATGGATGTCGATTCCATCGAGGAAACCTACCGGCATTTTTCCGGCCGCGTCCGCATCAGCTTCGGCTGGGGCACGAACCTCACCAATGACTTCGTCGATTGCACGCCCAATGGTTCCGCCGATCTCGACCCGATCTCGATCGTCTGCAAGGTGACCTCGGTCGACGGCAGGCCGGCGGTGAAACTCTCAGACAATCCCGAGAAGGCGACCGGCATCCCCTCCGAGGTCGAACGCTACGTGCGCGTATTCGGCAATGCCGGCCGCGTGCGCGCCGCCGTGCACGTCTGATATAAGCGCGCTGCCCACCTTCCCTATCATCTCGCGAGTTTCAGCATGCCCGCACCAAAGCCGCCTGCGTTCGAAACCCTCAGCCTGCATGCCGGACAGCGTCCCGATCCCGTGACGGGATCGCGCGCGGTGCCGATCTACCAGACGACGTCCTACGTGTTCCAGGACGCCGATCACGCCGCCGCGCTGTTCAATCTGGAGCGTGCCGGCCACATCTACACGCGGATCTCGAATCCGACGACCGCAGTGCTGGAAGAGCGGATCGCGGCGCTCGAAGGCGGCGTCGGCGCGATCTGCACGGCTAGCGGCATGGCCGCGATGCATCTGGCGATCGCGACCCTGCTCAATGCCGGTGACCACATCGTTGCCTCGGCTTCGCTCTATGGCGGCACCATTAATCTCTTGGCGCATACGCTGCCGCGCTTCGGCATCACGACGACGTTCGTGAAGCCGCGGGCTCTGGACGAGTTCCGCGCCGCGATCAAGCCGAACACGCGCCTGGTGATCGCCGAGACCATCGGCAATCCCGGGTTAGAGGTGCTCGATATCCCCGCGGTGGCTGAGATCGCGCATGATGCAAAGATTCCGCTTCTGATCGACAACACCTTCGCGACGCCCTATCTCAGCCGTCCGATCGAATTCGGCGCCGACATCGTCATGAACTCGGCGACGAAATGGCTCGGCGGGCATGGCATCGCGATCGGCGGCGTCATCGTCGACGGCGGCGGCTTCGACTGGCATGCATCGGGCAAATTCCCGCAGCTCACCGAGCCCTATGCCGGCTATCACGGCATCGTCTTCGACGAGCAGTTCGGCAAGGCCGCCTTCATCATGCGCGCCCGCACCGAAGGCTTGCGCGATTTCGGCGCCTGCCTGTCGCCGACCAACGCGTTCCAGCTCCTGCAGGGCATCGAGACGCTCGGCGTGCGGATGGATCGGCATATGAGTAATACGCTCGCGGTGCTGGAATTCCTGACCGCGAACAAGGCGGTCGACTGGGTGCTGCATCCGGCGCTGGAGAATCATCCGGACTACGAGCTTGCGAAGAAGCTACTGCCGCGGGGCGCCGGCTCGATCGTCAGCTTCGGCATCAAGGGCGGACGCGCGGCGGGCAAGAAGTTCATCGAGTCACTCAAGCTGATCAGCCACCTCGCCAATGTCGGCGACGCCAAGACGCTGGTGATCCATCCCGCCTCCACCACCCATCAGCAGATGGACGCCGACCACCTCAAGGCTGCCGGCATCGGCGAAGAGCTCGTGCGGCTGTCGGTCGGTATCGAGACCGCGCAGGACATCATCGACGATCTCGGCCAGGCGCTTCGTGCGTCGCAGAGGGTTTGAGCCATGCAGCTTTCGGTGAACGGGATTGAGACCTTCGTGGTGACCGGCGGAAGGCCGTTCGATCCGTCGTTGCCCACGGTCGTGATGATCCACGGCGCGGGCTTTGACAGTTCAACCTGGGCGCTGCACAGCCGCTGGTTCGCGCATCACGGCTATTCGGTGCTGGCGCCGGATCTGCCCGGCCACGGCCGCTCGTCCGGCAAGCCCTTGCGGACGATCGCCGCGATGGCGGATTGGATCGCAGCGCTGTTGCAGGCGGCCGGCGCCTCGAAGGCGAAGCTGATCGGCCATTCCATGGGCTCGCTGATTGCGCTGGAGACCGCGGCGCGGCACCCGGAGAAAGTAACGGCGCTGAGCCTGATCGGAACGGCGGCGACGATGACCGTTGGGCCTGATCTGTTGAAGGCGGCGGAGGCCAACGATCCCGCCGCGATCGACATGGTCTCGATCTGGGGCCTCGGCTTCAAGGCCGAGCTCGGCGGCTCGCTCGCGCCGGGATTGTGGATGCACCACGGCGCACAGCGCGTGCTGCAGCGTGCGCGACCGGGCGTGCTCTACAACGATCTGAACGCCTGCAATTCGTACCAGAACGCGCTCGCCGCGGCGGCGCAGCTCAAGGTGCCGACGACCTTCATCCTCGGCGAACGCGATCTGATGACACCAGCGAAAGCCGGCAAGACGCTGGCGGCGGCGGCGCCAAACGCGCGCACCGTGGTGCTGGCCGGTGCCGGCCACATGATGATGGTCGAGCAGCCCGACGAATTGCTGGCGGCGCTGCAGCGGTAGTTCTTCCCTTCTCCCCTTGCGGGAGAAGGTGGCGCGGGTCCTGACCGGCTACATGGGTAACAGAATAGACCGGCGACATGGGTAACAGGTCAACTGG
>NZ_JBEGDB010000151.1:0-18581 GCF_043638955.1 Bradyrhizobium sp. 31Argb
GCCCAAGGCTTCCTCCTAAAAGAAAGCCTTGAATCACGTTCAATCTGATTTGAGAATCCCAAGAGTCCACACGGCCTTAAGGCTCATTGCGTCATTCCGGACGGGCGCGAAGCGGCCGATCCGGAATCCAGAGGTTTGTTACTTCGAGATTCCGGGTTCGCGCTAACGCGCGCCCCGGAATGACAGATAATTCATCACAAGGAGGATCCGATGGATCTCGCTTTCACCAAGGAAGAAGTGGCGTTTCGCGAGGAAGTGCGGGCGTTCTTCAGGGACAATGTGCCGCCGGACACGCGGCGGAAGATGCAGGAGGGCCGTCACCTCTCCAAGGATGAGATGGTCACCTGGTGGCGCATCCTGAACAAGAAGGGTTGGGGTGTCTCGCACTGGCCGAAGGAATATGGCGGCACCGGCTGGACATCCGTGCAGCACTACATCTTCAACGAGGAGCTGCAAGCCTATCCGGCGCCGCAGCCGCTCGCCTTCGGCGTCAGCATGGTCGGCCCGGTGATCTACACCTTCGGCAACGAGGAGCAGAAGAAGCAATACCTGCCGCGCATCGCCAGTGTCGACGACTGGTGGTGCCAGGGCTTCTCGGAGCCGGGCTCGGGCTCGGACCTCGCCTCGCTCCGCACCAAGGCCGAGCGCAAGGGCGACAAGTGGATCATCAACGGCCAGAAGACCTGGACCACGCTGGCGCAGCATGCCGACATGATCTTCTGCCTGTGCCGCACCGATCCCAGCGCCAAGAAGCAGATGGGCATCTCCTTCATCGTGTTCAGCATGAAGTCGAAGGGTGTCACGGTCCGGCCGATCCAGACCATCGACGGCGGCCATGAGGTCAACGAGGTCTTCTTCGACAATGTCGAGGTCCCGATCGAGAACCTGATCGGCGAGGAGAACAAGGGCTGGGATTACGCCAAATTCCTGCTCGGCAACGAGCGCACCGGTATTGCGCGGGTCGGCGTCTCCAAGGAACGGCTGCGCCGCATCAAGGAACTCGCCTCCAAGGTCGAATCCGGGGGCCGGCCGGTGATCCAGGATCCGACCTTCCGCGAAAAACTCTCGGCCTGCGAGATCGAGCTGAAGGCACTGGAATTGACCCAGCTTCGCGTCGTCGCCGACGAAGGCAAGCATGGCAAGGGCAAGCCCAACCCGGCATCGTCGGTGCTCAAGATCAAGGGCTCGGAGATCCAGCAGACCACGACAGAGCTGTTGATGGAAGTGATCGGCCCGTTCGCCGCGCCCTATGACGTGCATGGCGACGACGGCTCGAACGAGGCCATGGATTGGACCGCCCAGATCGCGCCGAGCTACTTCAACAACCGCAAGGTCTCGATCTACGGCGGCTCCAACGAGATCCAGCGCAACATCATCGCCAAGGCGGTGCTGGGGCTTTGAGTTGACGACTCTTACGGTCACACACGCTGGCGTCATGGCCGGGCTTGACCCGGCCATCCACGCGGTGGTGCGGGCACAGCAAGAGCGTGGATGCCCGGGACAAGCCCGGGCATGACGGAGAGTTTCCGATAATCCTGAGAGAGCAAGAACATGGATTTTGATTTGTCCGAGGAGCAGCGGCTTCTCAAGGAAAGCATCGACGGCCTGCTGACGGATTCCTACGATTTCGAGCAGCGCAAGAAGTACATGCAGGAGAAGGGCGGCTGGAGCAAAGCCGTCTGGAGCAAGCTCGCCGAGCAGGGCCTGCTCGGCCTGCCCTTCACTGAGGCGGACGGCGGATTCGGCGCTGGCGGCGTCGAGACCATGATCGTGATGGAAGCGCTCGGCAAGGCGCTGGTGCTCGAGCCTTATCTTGCGACCGTGGTGATCGGTGGCGGCTTCCTGCGCCATGGCGGCTCGGCCGAGCAGAAGGCCGCGCATATCCCTGGGATCATCGACGGCAGCAAGACGTTTGCCTTCGCGCAGCTCGAGAAGAACTCGCGTTACGACCTGTTCGACGTCGCCACGACCGCCAAGAAGAAGGGCTCGGCTTACGTCATCGACGGCGAGAAGTTCGTCGTCCTCAACGGCGAGAACGCCGACACGCTGATCGTGACCGCGCGCACCAAGGGCGAGCGGCGCGACAGAAACGGCATCGGCGTGTTCCTGGTGCCGGCCAATGCCAAGGGCATCAGCAGGAAGGGCTATCCGACCCAGGACGGCCTGCACGCCGCCGACATCAGCTTCACCGGCGTGGAAGTCGGCAGCGATGCCGCGATCGGCAACCCCGAGGATGCGCTGGCGCTGATCGAGCGCGTGGTCGACGAAGCCCGCGTCGCGCTGTGCGCGGAGGCGGTCGGCGCGATGGACGAGTCGCTCAAGGAGACCGTCGAGTACATCAAGACGCGCAAGCAGTTCGGCGTCGCGATCGGTTCGTTCCAGAGCCTGCAGCACCGCGCCTCCGACATGTTCGTCGCGGCCGAGCAGGCCCGTTCGATGTCGATGTTCGCGACCATGGCTGGTGACTTCGAGGACGCCAAGGAGCGCGCGAGCGCAATCGCGGCGGCCAAGGTGCAGATCGGCAAGTCGCTGAAGTTCGTCGGCCAGCAGTCGATCCAGCTCCATGGCGGCATCGGCATGACCATGGAGGCCAAGATCGGCCACTACTTCAAGCGTCTCACCATGATCGAGAACACCTTTGGCGACACCGAGTATCACCTGCGCCGTGTCGCTGACGCGGGCGGGTTGATCTAGTCTCCGCCCGCTCGTGACTTGGGAGGCTGCAGCCGCACAATGACCGTCATGCCCGGGCTTGTCCCGGGCATCCACGTCTTGGCGGCAAAACAAGAGCGTGGATGGCCGGGTCAAGCCCGGCCATGACGGTGTGGCAAAATGCGAACAGAACAGAAGAGGGAAACAACAATGAAGAACACCCCGTTCGATCTCACCGGAAAGGTCGCTGTCATCACCGGCTCGAGCCGCGGCATCGGCCGTGCCTCCGCCGAACTGCTGGCGAAGCTCGGAGCCAAGGTGGTGATCTCCTCGCGCAAGGCCGACGCCTGCAAGGAAGTGGCCGACGGCATCAACAGTAACGGCGGCGATGCGCATGTGATCCCCTGCAACATCTCGCGCCGCGAGGAGGTCGAGGCGCTGATCTCCGACGCGACCAAGCATTACGGCAAGATCGACATCCTCGTCTGCAACGCTGCGGTGAACCCGTATTACGGCCCGCTGCTCGACATCAAGGACGAGGCGTTCGACAAGATCATGGGCTCCAACGTCAAGAGCAACATCTGGCTCTGCGCGCTGGCGATCCCGCAAATGGCCGAGCGCGGCAATGGCTCCGTCGTGATCATCTCCTCGATCGGGGGATTGCGCGGCTCGACCGTGATCGGCGCCTACGGCATCTCGAAGGCGGCCGACTTCGCACTCTGCCGCAGCCTGGCCGGCGAATGGGGACCGAAGGGCGTGCGCGTCAATTGCGTCGCGCCCGGCCTGGTCAAGACCGATTTCGCCCGCGCGCTCTGGGAAGACGCGGAGCTTCTGAAACGGCGCACCGCCACCACCCCGCTCCGCCGCATCGGCGAGCCCGACGAGATCGCCGGCGCGGTGGCCTATCTCGCCTCCGACGCCTCCACCTTCATGACCGGCCAGACCATCGTCATCGACGGCGGCGTCACCACGGCGGCGGTGTAGCGGCTCTCCCTCGCCCCGCTCTTGCGGGGAGAGGGTCGGGGTGAGAGGCTGCCTCCACGAATTCCGAACACCGTGAATGCGGCGCGTCCCCTCACCCGGCGCTGCGCGCCGACCTCTCCCCGCAAGAGCGGGGCGAGGTTAAGCAGCCCGCCCGACCTGAGATATTGACCTTCCCGCGCCAATCCGCTCCCTTGGCGCAACAAGCAATCACGTCCGGGAAGGAGCCCCATGTCCTTTGTGCTGGCCATCGATCAGGGCACCACGTCCTCGCGCGCCATCGTATTCCGCAGCGATATCTCCATCGCGGCGGTGGCGCAGCAGGAGTTCCCGCAGCACTTCCCGGCTTCCGGCTGGGTCGAGCATGAGCCGGAGGATATCTGGACCTCGACCATCGCCACCTGCCGCAATGCGCTGGAGAAAGCCGGTCTAAAGGCGAAAGACATCGCCGCGATCGGCATCACCAACCAGCGCGAAACCACTGTGGTGTGGGACCGCGCTACGGGTCAGGCGGTGCACCGCGCGATCGTCTGGCAGGACCGCCGCACCGCGGATTTCTGCGCCAGACTGAAGGCCGAAGGCCATGAGCCTGTGATCTCGGCCAAGACCGGCTTGATCATCGACCCCTATTTCTCGGGGACGAAGGTGGCCTGGATCCTCGACGGCGTGCCCGGCGCGCGCGAACGTGCCGAGCGCGGCGAACTCCTGTTCGGCACCGTCGATTGCTACCTGCTGTGGCGGCTCACCGGCGGCAAGGTGCATGCGACCGACGCCACCAACGCCTCGCGCACCCTGCTGTTCAACATCCACACCGGCGAGTGGGATGACGAGCTCTTGAAGATCCTCGGCGTACCGCGCTCGATGCTTCCAGAGGTGAAGGACTCCTCCGCCAAATTCGGCGACAGCATCCCCGACCTGTTCGGCGGCAGCATCGCCGTCGCAGGCATCGCCGGCGACCAGCAGGCCGCGACCATCGGGCAGGCCTGTTTCGAGCCCGGCATGATCAAATCGACCTATGGCACCGGCTGCTTTGCGCTGCTCAACACCGGCACCACGCCGGTGAAGTTAAAGAACAAGCTGCTGACCACGATCGCCTATCAGCTCGGCGGCAAACGCACCTACGCACTGGAAGGCTCGATCTTCGTCGCCGGAAGCGCGGTGCAGTGGCTGCGCGATGGGCTCGGTATCATCAGGCAGGCCGCCGAGACCGGGCCGCTCGCCGACAAATCCGATTCGATGCAGAGCGTCTATCTGGTGCCGGCCTTCGTCGGCATGGGCGCGCCCTACTGGAATCCGCGCGTGCGCGGCGCGCTGTTCGGCCTCACCCGCAACACCGGCCCGGCCGAGCTCGCGCACGCCGCACTGGAAAGCGTCTGCTACCAGACCTACGATCTCTGGGCCGCGATGCGCGCCGACTGGCCGGATTCGACGGCAGCCAATATCGTGCTCCGCGTCGACGGCGGCATGACCGCGTCCGACTGGACCATGCAGCGATTGGCCGACCTGCTCGACGCCCCGGTCGACCGCCCGATGATCCAGGAGACCACGGCGTTAGGGGCCGCCTATCTGGCCGGCCTTGCCGCTGGCATCTATCCCGAGCCGACAAAATTCGCCGACAATTGGCGATTGGAGCGCCGCTTCAAGCCTGCGATGAGCCAGGCGACGCGGGAGCGCAAGCTCGCCGGCTGGGCGCGCGCGGTGAAGGGCGTGCTGGCGAGCGATGAGGGGGAGTGATAGGTCGTTACCGCCAGCGCCATATTTTCCGTCATGCCCGGGCTTGTCCCGGGCATCCACGCTTGGCGGCAACGAAGAGCGTGGATGGCCGGGACAAGCCCGGCCATGACGAATGGAGAGATCGCCACACTTCAACTAATCGCCACGCTTACAGCACCACCGCACCTCAATTCGCCATCATACGTTGCGGCAGCCAGGTGGCGAGCAGCGGGAAGGCGATCAGGATCACGAGGCGGATCAGGTCGGTGATCACGAAGGGGATCACGCCCTTGAAAATCGTGGAGAAGGAGACGTCTTTCACCACGCTCTTGATCACGAACACGTTCATGCCAACAGGCGGATGGATCAGGCCGAGCTCGACCGTCATCACGATGATGACGCCGAACCAGATCGGATCAAAACCAAGGTGCATGATGACCGGGAAGATGATCGGCACGGTCAGGATGATCATCGCCATGGCGTCCATCAGGCAGCCGAGCACGAGATACATCACCATGATGACGGCGAGGATGCCGTAGCTGCCGAGCCCAAGGCCGGTGAGGAACTCCGTGACCTTCTGCGGGGTCTGAGTCACCGTGAGGAAATAGCCGAAGATCAGCGCGCCGATCAGCACGGTGAACACAGCGGCCGCGGTGCGCGTCGCCTGCAACAGCGAGTTAAGGATCTTCTCCTTGTCCAATCGTCCGGTGAGAATGCCGATCAGGAACGCGCCGGTGGCGCCGACGCCGCCCGCCTCCGTCGGCGTGAAGCGCGGCAGGAATGGCAGGCCGTAGAGGCCGCCAATGACAAAGATGAAGAGCAGCACCGGCGCCCAGATGTCGCGCAGGCCGGCGAAGCGCTCGCGCCACGGCATCCGTTTGCCCGTCGGCAGGAAGCCGGGCCTGACATAGCCGATCAGCGCGATGGTGATCATGTACATGGTCATCGCGAGCAGGCCCGGGATGATGCCGGCGATGAAGAGCTTTCCGATGTCCTGCTCGGTGATGATGCCGTAGACAGCGAGCACGGTCGACGGCGGCAGCATTGCGCCCAGCGTGCCGCCCGCCGCGATCACGCCAGCGGCAAAGGATTGCGGATAGCCGAAACGGCGCATCTCCGGATAGGCCACGGCCGAGAACGTCGCGGCGGTCGCGACCGAGGAACCGCAGATCGCGGCGAAGCCGCCGCAGGCGGCGACAGTGGCGATGCCGAGCCCGCCGCGGAGATGGCCGACAAAGCCGTTGGCGGCGCGGAACAATTCGCAGCTCATGCCGGAATTGCTGACGAAGGTCCCCATCAACAGGAACATCGGGATCACGCCGAAGGTGTAATCGGTCACCGTGCGCATCGAGGTCTGCCCGACCAGTTTCAGCGCCGGCGTGGCGCCGACCAGATAGCTGAAACCGCAGACGCCGACGAGGCCCATCGCCATGCCGACTGGCACGCGGAGCAGCATCAGCGCGAACAGCGCGACAAAGCCGAGGATGGCGACGGCGTCGGTGCTCATCGGCGCTTACTCCGTCGCCTTGATCTTGGGATCGTGCATCTCTTCCGGGTGGAAGATCAGCCGGTAAGTGCGGATCGCGATCAAGAGCACGGCGGAGACGTCGCCGATCCAGGCGAGCGCGAAGAACGGCCAGGTCGGCATATGCAGATCGAAGGTCAGGACATTGTCGTTATAGGTGCCGCGCACCTTGTCGAACAATGTCCAGGTCTGCACGGTGACGACGAACAGCAGCACCAGTGTCGCGAACACGTCGATGAGGCGCTGGTATCTCGGCCCGACATTGGCCCAGACCAGATCGACTGTGATGTGGGTGCCGCGATAGGACGTCGCGGCGATGCCCCAGAAAATCAGGATGCCGAGCAGCATCCGCCCGATGTCGAAGGAATCGGGAATCGCGTAGTTCAGCGTGTTTCGCAAGAGCACCGCGAGGAAGATATTGGCGGCGACGATGCCGACGAATCCGGCCGCGATCCATTCGATCGTGTCGATGAAACGGTCCATGTAAGCGCGTTTCATATACGGGGCGTCCTATGGCTTGGTATCGTTCGGCTATCCGCAAGCTCGGTTCACCTCTCCCGCTTGCAGGAGAGGTCGGCGTTAACGCCGGGTGAGGGCTCTCTCCACGCGGACGGTCCCATCGCGGAGACAGCCTCACCCCGGCCCTCTCCCGCAAGCGGGAGAGGGAGAACTACTGCGCGAGCGCGTTGTACTTCGTGAGCGAGGCCTTCAGGTCGGCCATCGCGGCGTCCGCGTCGACGCCGGTCTTCTTGACGCCGTCGGCCCAGGTCTTGACCAGCGGCTCGGCCGCCTTCTTCCACAGCGCGGTCTGCTCCGGCGTCAGCTTGTAGACCTCATGGCCGGACTCGGCTTTCACCTTGTCGATGCCGGCGTCCTCGAACTTGCCCCAGTGCTCGCCGACGATCCCCGCCATTTCGGTCGAGCAGTTTTTGTCGATGGCGGCCTTCTGGCGGTCGGACATCGCGTTGTACTTGTCCTTGTTGATCACGAAGACGAAGGTCGTGACATAGAGCGGCGCCTCCATGTCGTATTTCGTCACCTTGTCGATGCCGAACAGCACCAGCGAGCCCCAGGGAAAGGTGACGCCGTCGGCTACGCCGCGCTCGATGATATCCCGCAGTTCAGGCGCGGAGGACTGCACATTCGTGCCGCCCAGCGAGGTGACGAAATTGGCCATGGTGGCATGGGCGGGGCGGATCTTCAGGCCTTTGACGTCCTCAGGCACGACGATCTTCTTGGTGCGCGAATGGAACGAAGACGGCGAATGGACGAAGGCGAGGCAGTATTTGACGTCCTTCATCTCCTTCTCGGCATATTTGCGGTACCAGGCATCAAGTCCCATCGAGCCGCCCTTGGCGTCCGAAATCAGGAACGGCAATTCGCCGGCGCCGACGATCGGGAAGCGGCCGGGCTGGTAGCCCGGATTGACATAGGTGACATCGGCGATACCGTCGCGCGCCATGTCGTAATGGTCGAAGGCCTTGCCGAGTTGCTGCGCCGGGAACACCTTGCCCTTGATGGTGCCGCCGGAGTCCTTTTCCACGGCCGTGGCCCAGTCCTCCAGCGACTTCTGCAGCGGATGGGACGCCGGCACCCAATGCGAGATCTTCAGGTCGAAATTCTTCTCCTGCCCGAACGCAGGGGTCACGCTGGCGGCCAGCAGCAGCGCCAGAACCGTCTTCCTCATCGGCATCCTCTCCCTCTTTGCAGGCCTTTGGCGGCCCTTTGCGATTATTGTTATATGATATAATCACCATTGCAAGCTGACGACAGCGGCCCGCCAAGCGGTATAAGCTGAAGCCTACAATATCGGGAGGAGCAAATATTGCGGTCAAAGGTAGCAATCATAGGCGCAGGTCCGGCAGGATTGTTGCTTGGGCAACTACTTCACGCCTACGGGATCGACAACGTGATCCTGGAACGGCAGACGCCGGACTATGTGCTGGCGCGGATCCGCGCCGGCCTGCTGGAGGAGGGCACGGTCAGCCTGCTCGATGAGGTCGGCGCAGGCCAGCGCGCCCATCGCGAGGGGCTGATCCATCACGGCTTGGAACTCGCCTTCGGCGGCGCCCGCCATCGCATCGACATGCACGCGGCGACCGGCAAGACGGTCATGATCTACGGCCAGACCGAGGTGACGCTCGACCTGATGAACGCGCGGCAGCAGGCCGGGCTCACCACCATCTATCAGGCCGCCGATGTCCAGCCGCATGATTTCGACACCGACCATCCGCGCGTCTCTTACGTGAAGGACGGCAAAGCAGGCGAGATCATCTGCGACTTCATCGCGGGCTGCGACGGTTTCCACGGCGTCAGCCGCGCCAGCGTGCCGGATTCCGCGATCAAGACGTATGAGCGGGTCTATCCGTTCGGCTGGCTCGGCATCCTCTCGGATACCCCTCCGGTTTCGCACGAGCTGATCTACAACAACCATGAGCGGGGCTTTGCGCTGTGCACGATGCGCTCGATGCACCGCAGCCGCTATTACGTGCAGTGTCCGCTCGACGATCACATCGACCAATGGCCCGATGAGCGTTTCTGGGACGAGCTGAAGCGGCGGCTCGACCAGAAGGCGGCGGACGAACTCGTCACCGGTCCCTCGATCGAAAAAAGCATCGCGCCGCTGCGCAGCTTCGTCGCCGAGCCGATGCGCTTCGGCAGGATGTTCCTGGCCGGCGACGCCTCGCACATCGTGCCGCCGACCGGCGCCAAGGGGCTGAACCTCGCCGCCAGCGACGTGCACTACCTGTCGCAGGGCCTACGTGAGTACTACGACGAGAAATCTTCCGCCGGCATCGATGGCTATTCCGCCAGAGCGCTGGCGCGGGTCTGGAAGGCCGTGCGCTTCTCCTGGTGGATGACCTCGATGCTGCACAAATTCCCCGACCTGGGCGAGTTCGGCGCACGAATCCAGCTCGCCGAGCTGGACTATCTCGTCAGTTCCAAGGCGGCGTCGACGTCGCTGTCGGAGAACTACGTCGGATTGCCGCTATAAAATTGTAGGGTGGGCAAAGCGCAGCGTGCCCGCCCTACGGGCTACGCCGTCATTGCGAGGAGCGAAGCGACGAAGCAATCCATGCGCCCACGCGGGGAGAAATGGATCGCTTCGCTTCGCTCGCAATGACGACGGAGTGTTTCAAACATCCGCGCAGATGCCGTTTAAAACTTTGTATGCGGTGAAACTGTCATCGACATCGCGTTCAATGGCACCGAGATCACCAGACATACGAGCCGACCATGAACAGCGATACTTCCGTCATTGCCGACATTCCGGAAGGCTTTGAGCCTCACTTCCGCAAGAGCCCGCTCACCGATCCCTGGGAGCCGCTTTATTCGAAGCGCACCGACAGGGCGGTGATCATGGGGCTCAGGCTCGCAAAGGCGCATACCAACTCGCGCGGCCTGATCCATGGCGGATTGATCGCGGCGCTCTCCGACAACGCGATGGGCTATAGCTGCGCCCAAGTGATGGGCTGGACATCCTCGCTGGTAACGGTCTCGCTTGCGGTCGATTTCATTGGCACCGCGGAGATCGGTCAGTGGCTCGCGGTCGAGACCGACGTGATCAAGACCGGCAGCACGATCTGCTTTGCGCAGAGCCTGGTGAAGGCGGACGACGTCATCATCGCGCGGGCGAATGGGACGTTCCGGGTGATGCCGAAGAAGGACGTCGTCTCGGGACGCGCGTAGCGCGAACCCGGCACGATAGCCGTCATCCGAACCGCCAGTCCGCGGTCTCGGCGACGAGATCGATGAAGGTGCGCACCTTGGCCGAGAGCAAGCGCGAGGTCGGATAGACGATGTGGATTGGCAGCGGCGGCTCTTCGAATTTCGCCAGCACGATCCTGAGCCGCCCTGCCTTCAGCGAAGCAGCCGCCTGATAGGCGAGCACACGCGTCAGCCCGCCGCCGGCTTCGGCATATTGAATCGCGGCATCGGCGCTGTTGGATGAAAAGCGCGGGCTCGGCGAAACGCGGACCTCCTGCCCTTCCTCGACGAAGCGCCAATCCGGCGCCGCCGACATGGCGCCGAACTGAATGGTGTCGTGCGCTGATATATCCGAGGGCCGCTTCGGCTCGCCGCGAGCATTCAGATATTGCTTCGACGCCACCACGATGCGCCGCATCTCGCCGACATGGCGTGCAACCAGCGTCGAATCCGGCAGGTGCCCGATCCTGACGGCAAGGTCGACGCCCTCCTCCACCAGGTTGATCATGCGGTCGGACAGCCTGAGGTCCACGCCAACGTCGGGGTAGCGCTTCAGATAGGCCGTGACCATGGGACTGACATGAAGGCGGCCGAAGCCGACCGGCGCCGAGATCACCAATCGCCCGGCCGGGCGCGTGCGTTCACCCTCGACCGCCTCCTCGGCCTCTTCGAGATCGGCAAGGATGCGCCTGATACGCTCGAGATAGCGCGAACCGGCATCGGTCAGGGTCACGGACCGCGTGGTCCGCTGCAACAGCCGCGCGCCGAGCCGCTCCTCCAGCGCCGCGATCAGCCGGGTCACGGCCGATGGCGACAGCCCGAGCTTTCGAGCGGCGGGGGCGAAGCCCTGCAGATCGGCCACGGCGACGAAGGCCAGCATGGCATCAATACGGTCCATCGCATTATTGCATAATGCGCAATAGTGAAGTGTCAATCGCCTTGATTGTTCGACCGGGGAACGGTCCCATCTTCCATGGTGAAACGACGCTTTGGCAGTCCATGCCAGGAGGCTCAAATGTCAAACACACAGACCTATCCGAGTGACGTCGCTTTCACGCCGGCGGTGAAGGCGATCCAGGCGCGCAAAGGTTCGCGCGAGGCCTATGCCCAAGTCGAACGGCGCGGCTGGCGCACCGAGATCGACGAGAATCTCGCGGCCTTCCTCGCCAACACCAACAGCTTCTATTTCGCGACGGCGTCTGCCGATGGCCAGCCCTATATCCAGCACCGCGGCGGACCGAAGGGGTTCATCAAGATCCTGGACGCCAGCACCATCGCGTTCGCCGACTTCAGCGGCAACCGGCAGTACATCACCCAAGGCAATCTGTCGGAGAATCCGAAGGCGTATATCTTCGTGATGGATTACGCGCATCGCAGACGCGTCAAGCTCTGGGGGGAAGCGCGCCTGGTCGACGACGACCCGGCGCTGACGCAATCGCTGATGCCCAAGGATTACAGGGCGCGTGCTGAGCAGGTGATCCTGTTCAAGATATCCACCTGGGACACCAACTGTCCGCAGCACATCCCACAGAAGTTCGATGCCGCCGATGTCGCTGGGGCATTGGCCGCACGCGACGCACGCATCGCCGAGCTCGAGGCGGAGCTGGCCGCATTGAAAGCCGAGCCCCGGAGCTTCGGTTCTGATTAAATCAGAACCGAAGCTCTGGTCTTTTGTTTTGACGCGTTTTCTTCACGCGAACCGGTATCCACTTCGCTCGAAAACGCTACGAGCTGCAACCTCATCGTAGCTAGGCCGCTTCGCGCACCGGCGACCAGGCGAACTCCGGATAATATTGCCCCATCATCCGGTCGACATAGTCAGTGAGATTCCTGAACTTCTCGGTCCGCGCGCGTAGCGGCGAATCGAAGAACGGGGTCAGGATTCCCGCAAGCGCCCCGAACGCGGTGGCATCCGTGCCGCACGGCGTATCGCCCATCAGATACGGCTTGTCGCCGAGTTGCACGGAAAGCGCGAACAGCGACCGGATGGCAAGGTCGATATCCTCATCGGGCGCATGGCGGCCGAGGCCAGACAGGAGATAGTTCTCGGCGACCCGGAATTGAGCGTCCTCGCGTATATGTTCCGGCGCGCCGTCGAAGAAATGTGCCGGTCCCTTGGCAAAATTGGTTTCATCGACCCAGCGCGCACCGACCAGGGCCCAATAGACGTGGTGCTCGATCATCCGTTCGAACGCCCAGGCCTGCGCGCGCGCCTGCAGGCTCAAGGGCGCTCGAAGTCAAAGCCGTATTTGCCTTCGATATGCGCGCGGATGAAAGTGGAATCGGCGATGGTCTCCGCTTCGTCACGGATATAGGGCAATTGCCCCTTGGGCGAACTCGGCGGCATCGCCCTCTCCTTGCAATAGGCAAGCCCGGCCATTTTCAATTGGACCTCGGTCTTGGTCACGAAGGGGCTGATTTCCGGCAAGCCGAACCCCGGGCCGAAGCCGTGGAGAATGATCATCTGGAGCCTCCCAATTTCCAAAAAACGGCACCGAGCCTAGCGGCCCCCTGCTGCCACCATGGTGTCAGCAGGGGTAAAATGGGTCGCCAAACGAACCCGTTTCACGAGGCGGCGGCTGCGGAAGACCACGTGCCTCCCGCCCGCCGTCAACAGGGCGGCGATCGAACGCAGGGCCAGTTCGATGAGCGCCCAGCGGAGGTCGCAGGAGACGGTGTGGATTGTGACGAGCTGTTCCAACGCAAAGGTTTGGGCTCGCCTGAACCTTTCAAGACGGCTATCGAGGCCGGCCTTACTAAGATGATTCAGCATGGACAAATTCCCTTCAGTTGAGATGTTGTCCCGTTATAACCACCCCCTGCTGCCAACATCCTGTCAGCAGCGGCGAGGCCGACCTCGGAAAATCGACGGCCTGGAACTCACTAGCCAAGAGACCAGCCAAAGAGACCGACCAAAGAGAGCTGCCATGAGACGCGCCGACCGGCTGTTTCAGATCATCCAGGTGCTTCGGCGCACCCGCAAACCGCTGACCGCGGATGCGATCGCCGCCGAGCTCGAGACATCCAAGCGCACGATCTATCGCGACATCGCGACCCTGATCGAGCAGCGCGTGCCGATTCGCGGCGAAGCCGGCATGGGCTATATCCTGGAAAAGGGATTCGACCTGCCGCCCTTGATGCTCACGCCCGACGAGATCGAGGCCTGCGTGCTCGGCGCGAGCTGGGTCACGGGCCACGCCGATCCGGCGCTGGCGCGCGCCGCGCAGGATTTGATGGCGAAGATCGCCGATACCGTGCCGGAGCGGTTGCGGCCGTTCGTCCTCGAACCCGCAAGCCGCGCCCGCTGGGCGCGGAACCAGGAGCCCGACCGCATCGACATGGCGCGGACACGCGCGCAGATCCACGACGGCAGGAAGATCACGCTGAACTATCGCGATGAACGTGGCCGCGACACCGAACGGACGATCTGGCCGATCGCAGTCGGCTATCACGAGGCGGTGCGGATCCTGGCGGCATGGTGCGAGTTGCGGAAGGATTTCCGCAGTTTCCGCACCGACCGCGTGATCAACGCGGTCTATCATGAGGAGAAATATCCGGAAAGGCGCGACCTGTTGCGGGCGCGCTGGCGCCGCAGCCTGGTCTGGGAAGCGCCGAAGGACATCTGATGGCGACCGAGAATCCCTGCCAGGCCTGCGGCGCGTGCTGCTTCTACTCCGAGAACTGGCCGCGCTTCACCACCGAGGACGACGCGGAGCTCGACCTGATCCCGCTAGAATACGTCAATGCAAGGCAATCCGGCATGCGCTGCGACGGCGACCGCTGCTCGGCACTGTCAGGCAAGATCGGCGTGGCCACGAGCTGCGCGATCTATGCGATACGGCCCGAGGTCTGCCGCACCTGCATGCCCGGCGATGCGGAATGCGCGATGGCGCGACGCCGGCACGGACTGCCGGTGTTGGCAGGTGAACCGTAGCCCGGATACGGCAGGAGTCCCTCATGGTGAGGAGCGCGTCTTCGCGCGTCCGGACGATGCTGCGCATCGCCGGGAGAACCATGAGGCCCCGATCTTGCCCACGGCCCATCCCTCGAGACGCCGCTTTGCGGCTCCTCGGGATGAGGGAGAGTTCGTGGCTAGGTGGAGCTTAGACCGTCACAGTCTCGGCAACCTCTTCCTCGTCGAGGTCGTCGACGATCGGCGCGAAGGTCGCCAGCGGCTTGGTCGACAGCGTGATCGGCTTGCGGCCGCCGTGCGAGGGCGCTGCGGAGCGGGCCGGCTGGCGGGACAGTTTATAAAGGTTGTTGCCGACGTGGCCGCCGAAATAAGCGAGCTCGCGTTCGCTGCAGCTTGCGGCGATCGCCACTGCCAGCGAATGCAGATGATGGCGGCGATAGCAGAACAGCGCCAGCATTGCCCGGACATCGGACGAAACGCTTTCGACGAGGGCCTGAAGGCCAGCAGGATTGGCGCGGTACATCTGTCCGAGCAGCTCCTCGCGGACCGGGCAAACGTCGTTCTCGAAGGCATTGCGGCTTGAAAACATTGCAGTTCTCCCTGGTCCGGAAGATGCCGTGCAATTCTCTAACGAAGGGTTAACCACGGGTGCCAGTAGTCATCCGGGGCGATTGCGATTTTTGAGCGAATCAGAACGGCCTCCGCTGACGCTCGGGAGCGCCCCGTCGTTCCGGGGCGATGCGCAGCATCGAGCCCGGAATCCATTTCACTGCTTGAACATGCGGCCCAATGGATTCCGGGATCGCGCCGGCGCGCCCCGGAATGACGACACCTCCGCCTGCCGGCACAAGAGAACGCGGACGCAACTCAGTTCACGGCCATGAAGATCGAAAGGCCGAAGCCCGTCAGGTGATGCAGCGCCTGATCGACGCCGATCAGTGACCAGAACCACGGGTGCTCGGTCGTGACGCCGAAGGTCGAGGTGGTGATTCCCTTGGCGCGATCCACCGCAAGGTGGATGAAGAAATCGATGAAGGCGACGAACCAGAATCTTGGCGCGATCACCAGGATCAGGAGCAGCGAGGTCGCAAGGTGCACGAGACAGTGCGCCAACAAGGGCAGCGCCCAGCCGATCTTCTGATCCTTGCCGATCGCCATCCAGGAATTCTGCAGAAAGAAATCCGCCACGATGTGCTTGGCGGTTAGCAGCAGCATCCATCCTACCAGCGCTGCAACCGGGACCGACGACGACATGGATGGAAACGACAAAGCTGACGCCCTTCGCTGCGACTGATGGAAAATGATGGAGAGAAACCGGACCTGGGCGTCAGCGCAACTTCTTCTTAAACCCGCAATATTCAAAACTTGCGGCCATTTATGGCATCTCCCGCGCCCGAATGCACCTCTCGGTCCTCCGAAATTCATATGGTGTGGCCCTACGGCGATAGTGCTGCGGCATCGCCGCGCAGGCCACAAAGGTTAACAGTCGACGGCCATCTGTAGTCGGGACAAAGCCGGACATCGTTCAGGCCCGCAGCATCGCTCGCCCAACATGATCGCGACCTCGTGAACGCGACGGAGTTGCGTTGCAGCAAAAAAAATCCCGCAAAAACAAATAGATAAATACTCCAAACAGAGCAAACGAAACAGGCGTTTCAAGAAGATTTTGCGAGGTCACGCGAACCGCCCCCCGCGTCGCCGTGCAGCGACCGGCTGCCGGGTCTGAGCGCCGCCATTCCCGGGCTCAGCCACCAGTACACCCGCCTCCAGGCGTCCGTGATACGAAGCGTCAAGCGATCACCGACCGGGCGGCATCATTCGGTGGCATCGAGCTGACGGCCTTCGCGCTCCATGTGCAGATAGTTGGCGTTGAACAGGCCGGCATTCATCAGGCGCCGAAGATCCGGCACGACAAGCGTCTTGCCTTTCAAGACGATCAGGTTCGCCGAACGCAATTCCTGCAGGGTGCGGTTGACATGCACCTTGGACAGCCCGCTGGCGTCGGCGAGATCGGCCTGCGTCAAGGGGAAGTCGCAACCGTCGCCGTTGGTGAGACCGGCAAGACGTAGGCGGAAGAACAGCTCGCACAAAAGATGCGCCATGCGCTCCAGCGCCGTGCGCTGACCCAGGTTCAACGTCCATTCGCGCTGGATCGCGGCATCGACCAGGCTTTCCCACCAGAGCGCCGTCACGATGCGCGGATATCCGACGCTGATCTCCTCGAAGAAATCGCGCGACAGGTCGGCGATGGTGCAGTCCGTGATCGAGCCGATCGAATGGTCCATCTCGCGCAGGATGAAGACGTTGAGATCGCAGCTATCGCCCGGCAGGAAAAAGGACACCACCTGCCGTCGCCCGTCCTCCAACTGCTTGTAGCGGCATGCCCAGCCGGCAACGACCAATTGCACGTCCTTGGGCCTCTCGCCTTCGCGCACGATATCGACCCGGGGACCGAACTTGCGCAGCCGTTCCGATGCCGCGCGGGTGAGGTACGCGCGATCGGCCGACGACAGCCGCACAAACTGCTCAAGCTTACGAACGAGTGGACTCAAAGGGACAGTCTCCCCGCCAATAAGTCGAGTAAGGATAGGACCGATTTCAATAACCTATGTTATTCACTCTCAAGTAGCTAACTATATATTATACTCTATCAGGTTGCGAGTAGTGACGCCTAAAATGCGAGTTTCTTCAAGGACCCCAGCACATGTTAATGCGCAGGCGGAACCCTGTCTGTGACGATCGGCGGTGGTGCAGTCGGGGAAATGTGATGCAGGAATACCGGGCCTATCTGTTGGGAATCGACGGCCACATTCGCGAGCGGATGGAGCTGGAAAGCGAGACGGACGACGAGGCGGTCGCCAAGGCACGCCAGCACTTCAATGGCGGTACGATCGAGGTCTGGCAGGGGGTGCGCATCGTCGCCAAACTGGACGGTGGCTCCGAATAAGTGGACGCATTCGCATCAAGCCGTTGTGAAGCGCCGCGCCACAAGAAACCCAACGCGAGTTCGTTCCTATCCCGTCGGCGCGTCGCCGCTGTCGTCAGCACCCATGTCCGAACCCGGCGTCTTGTTGTCCTCGGTGAGCTTGGGATCGCGGGTCGCTTCCTTCGAAACCGAATGCTTCGGATCCGTCTTGTGCACGGTCTGAGCGCGCCGCTTGTCGGCAGGCTGCTCTTCGCCCTTGTTGTCCCTGACGATGCCTTGGCTCGAACGTGTCATCGGCTGATTCCCTAAAGCATGATCCGGAAAAATGGAAACCGGTTTTCCGAAAAGATCATGCTCAAACAAAGAGATGAGATCATGATCCGATTCCGTCTAATCGGATCATGATCGAATGCCTCGACGGCCCCGGCGACCTCTTTCGCCGGGGCCTGTCATCGGAGTGCTTCCGCCATCCTCCGGGGACGGATAGCGGAAGCAACAGGCTTACGTCAGGCCGCGGCAAACGTTCCAGTCGCCGAAGATTTGCATCTTTGGTTTGATCGGCTTTCATAGGTTAAGGACGCTGTCGAGGCGTCAGACTAGCTTCGCTTCCAGATCGGAGGCGGCATGAAGAAGAAGCGAAACAGATCGCGGCCGACCGAGCCATTCGAGGTCCGTTTGCAGAAATTCGCCCGTGATGCCCGCGCCGCTGCGCGCCGGTTGCCGCTTGGCCGCGAGCGCGATGCGTTAATGAAGAAAGCCAGGCAGACCGAGAATGTACTCGATGTCAGCGCCATGCTGGCCGTCCGCCATGCCGATGCGGCCAATGAGAGGTGAGATCAGGGAGGGGCAAATGATCGAGGGCAAATTTGATTCGAAGACCTTGGCAATTATGAACGCCGCCTTGGATCGGATCTGTGAGCAAACGCAGCATGGCGAACGGCACTCGGTTCGCAAGAGAATCGCCAGACGGATCATCAGATCCGCCGAGGGCGGCAAGACCACGCTGACGGACCTGATCGCCGCGGGCGAGCGAGCGCTCAGCAATCTGGCTCCCGCCGCGAAATAACGGCTTTCGCAGGAACGCTATCCACTTTTCCGGATCATGCTCTAGGCCGTGTGGACTCTTGGGATTCTCAAATCAGATTGAACGTGATTCAAGGCTT